>JABDPF010000058.1 GCA_013042915.1 Lysobacterales bacterium | reverse complement strand
CTCCTCAAACCAGTACAATCTGCCCCCATGGACTGGCGACATTTCGGTTACATGCTTTACCAAGCGACCCGCGCGTCCTACCTCGCGCAGGAAAAAAATTCGTCGCTGGGCCTGATCTGGCACCTGCTGAATCCGCTGCTGATGACCGCCGTGTTGTTCCTCGTGTTTCGCAGAGCGCAGTTTCTGCAGGGCATCGAGCACTATCCCCTGTTCATCCTGATCGGCCTTATCCACTATAACTTCTTCATCAACTCCACCTCGCGGTCGGCCCAGAACTTCCTGACCAGCCGCCCGCTGATCTTGAATACGACCGTGCCGCTCGAGTTGCTCGTGCTGCGACAGACCAGCATCGAAGGCCTGACCCTCCTGGTCGAAGTCATGCTGGTGCTTCTGCTCGGCGTGATGATGGGGGTCACCTTCACGGCCACGCTTTGGCTGTACCCGGTGATCCTGGTAGGTATCCTTGCCCTGAGCCTCGGGTCCTCGCTGTTTCTCTGCTCGCTGGTGGTGTTCCTGTCGGACCTCAATTACGTCTGGGGCGTGTTCTGCCGTCTGCTGTTTTTCCTCACGCCAGTATTTTTCAGCGCGGAAATCGCGGGCGACGGGCTGGCGCGCTGGGTGCTTGAACTGAACCCCCTGACCCGATTGATCCATATCTCCCGCGAAGCGCTTCTCTACGGCGGCCAAGTCCCGGTTGGCGAGGTGGGCCTGGCGCTTCTCGGCCCCGCACTGGTCTTGCTGCTGGGCCTGGTCGTGTTCCGTGCCTCGCGCGCGAAGATTCCGGATTACATCTGATGGCGGTCCGTCTGCACAGTGTGAACAAGACGTTCATGGAAGGCGGCCGCAACCGCCGGCCGCTCTACCGCCAGATGATGATGATGAAATCAGAAGGGCGGCGGCAACGGGCCAAGGTGGTGCTGGACGGTATCAACCTGGATATCGAGGACGGATCACGGGTGGCGGTTGTCGGCAAAAACGGCGCTGGAAAATCCACGCTGTTGCGTCTGATCGCCGGCATCTATCAGCCCACCGCGGGCGAAGTGGCGGTCGACGGGCCGGTGTGCTGTTTTCTCGAGCCCGGCGCGGGCGCTGCGCCGTCTTTGCCGGTGCGTGACAACGTATTTCTTTACGCCTCCCTGGCTGGCCTGGGTTACCGGGAGACCAAGGAAAGCCTGGACCGGATCCTGGAATTCAGTTCCTTGACCGATCAGGCCTATAGCTGGGTGGAACACCTGTCCTTCGGCATGCAGCAGCGCCTGTTCATGTCGATCCAACTGGAGGTGATGCGCCAACGGCGGGCCAGGGTCTTCCTGTTCGACGAGTTCCTGATGGGCGTCGACAAGGCGTTTCGGGCCCGGGTCGAGGATGCGCTCACGCATTTTCCCTCCTCTGAACAGGTCGTCCTGCATGCCTCGCACGACCACGACCTGATGCTGCGAACCTGCCCGCAGGGCATTTGCATCGACGACAGGGGTATTCGTGCGCAGGGGGCAACGTCCGAAGTACTGGACGCGTACCGCAATGGTTGAGGAGCGACCTGCGCCCCGCGTATCGGTCGTCATCCCGGCGTACAACGCGGGCGAGGACCTCGATCGCTGCCTGGCCGCGGTGATGCGATCGGACTATCCAGCCGAAGAAGTCATCGTGGTGGACGATGCATCCACCGAGGCATCGACCGCCGAGATCGCAAGCCGCCACGGGGCCACGCTGCTGCGCATGGCGCGGCAGAGCGGCCCCGGCCTGGCCCGGAACCGCGGCGCCGAGGCGGCCAGGGGCGAAGTGCTGATGTTCACCGATGCCGACGTCCTGCTGCACGCCGACGCGATTGGACGCGCGGTGGAAACCTTAGTCGCAGAGCCTGGTGTGGCGGCGGTATTCGGCAGCTACGACGACCGGCCGACCCATCCGTCATTTCTGTCCCGCTACCGCAACCTCTATCACCACTGGAATCACCAGGTCGCCAACGATGAGGCCTCAACGTTCTGGACAGGCTGCGGCGCGATCCGTCGCAATGTTTTCCTCGAACACCAGGGGTTCAGCTGCGAATTCGGGCGACCCAGCATCGAGGACATCGAGTTGGGGTACCGGCTCAGAGCGAATGGCCATCGCATTCGACTGCAAAAGGACATGCTGGGAACCCACCTCAAGGAGTGGACCTTCGGCGACATGGTGAAAACTGACGTCATGCGCCGCGGCGCGCCGTGGGTGGCGTTGCTGTTACGGCACCCGGGCTCGCCGCCAGACCTCAACCTGAACCTCGCTGCCCGAATCGCCACGGCGTTTGCCGGCCTGTTCGTGCTGTTCCTGCTATTGATGGTGCCGGGGCTGCCCTGGTCGTTGCCGTTCTGGCCATGGGTGCTGGTTCCGATGTCCGCGGTCGGAGCCATCGCCTGGATACAGAGGGATTTCCTGGGATTGCTCCGGCGCCGGTTCGGACCCTGGGCCGCGGCCGGGGCCCTGCCGCTGCAACTGCTGTTCTTTATCTGCTGCGGCCTGGCAGTACCGTTGGGTTACCTTCGCCACTGGGCGTGGCGGCGCCGACAACGCTCGGACTGAAGCCCCGTTTCGCAGTTACTTCGACGGGTCTTCGTGCTCGACGTGACGCGGGACCAGGCGTTCGCTCATCGCGAGCACGCGGTCTTCCCCCGCTTCGTGGTATTCCGCGTCCTGGTTGACGGCCCACACGTCGTAGAGGGATTTGCCCGCGATGATGTTTTCCGCGGTCAGCAGTCCGGTCATCATCGCGTGGTCCTGGTTATTGTACTTGTGCATGCCGTTGCGTCCGATCAGGTGCAGCCCGGGACGGTCCCGCTCTAGCCATTCGCGGAACAGGCTGATCCGGTCCTCGTAATTCTCGTCGTAAACGGGGTAAGCGCGGGGCTGACGGATGACCGTGCCGTCCACCACGTGGCCCGCGGTGACGAGGCCCAGCTGGATCAGCTCCTCGTCGGCCAGGCGGATCAGTGCGTCGTCGGCCGCCTCCCAGAGTCCGTCGCCTGAAAAACAGAAGTACTCGAGGCCCAGGCAGTTCAGTTCCGGGTCGGGCACAAGGTGCGGCGACCAGGACTTGAAGTTCTGGATGCGCCCCACCTTGACAGAGGAGTCGTGGATGTAGATCCAGTTGTCGTCGAAGCAGTCGACATCGCGCACGATCAGCGCAACGGTAAGGAAATCTCGGTAACGAAGAGCGTGCGCCGCACCCAGGACCGGCTCCGGCGGTGCGGGTTCGATCGCGTCGGCCAGCTCCGGAATGGCGGCGGATGAGATGACGTGGTCGCACTGCACCTCGAGGTGCTCGCCGTCAGCGCCCGTGGCGCTGACCGTCCACTCAGCGCTGGCGGCGTCGAAGCTCAGCCGGTCGACGTCCATTCCCAGAGCGACCGTCCCGCCGAATTCGCATACCTGCTCGGCTGCCGCCTCCCACATTTGGCCGGGTCCCAGCTTGGGATAGCGAAAACTCTCGATCAGGGTTTTTGCCTTGGTTTTGCCGCGCCGCTCCAGGCGCGTCATCCACTTGGGCTTGATCGCGCTTCGAATCGCGCCGCCCAGCGAAAGGCCCTTGATTCGCTGGGCGGCCCAGTCCGCGGAAATCTCGCGGCACTTCATGCCCCAGACTTTCTCGGTGTAGGTCTCAAAGAAAATACTGTAGAGACGATGGCCGAATTCGTTGGTTACCCATTCTTCGAAGGTTTGCGGATCGCGGATCGGAAACGCGCGGGCCTTGACGTAGGACATCACGCACAGAAACGACTCGAAAAAGCCCAGCTTGGTGAGCGCATCCACGGCGCGCAGCGGGTAGTCGAACAGTTTGCCGTTGTAAAAAATGCGCGACTTGCGCGGTCGCGTGATCAGCTGGTCACCGAGAATTTCATCCCAAAGGGCCTCGATCTCTGAAGACTTGGAGAAAAATCGGTGGCCCCCGACATCGAAACGAAAACCTTTGTAGTGTTCGGTTCGCGAGATACCGCCGACGTGAGTCGGATCCCGCTCGAGGACGGTTACCTCGGCGCCCGCGGCGGCCAACCGCCTTGCCGCGGTCAGGCAGGCCGGGCCGGCACCGATGCAGACGACTCGGGTTGGATTCGGCGCCGAATTGGAATGTCGCGTGTTTTCCGTCATGGGGAGGGGTTCCTGATTTTCTGCAGGCGATACACGTTTTCTACCAGTCGTGTCAGTCCCCTGTCTTTCCATCGAGCGTGCGTATCGAGGCAGGCCTCGCTGCGGAGCACGTCGATTTCGTGGTCCAGCCCGAACAGCATCTCGATCTCGGCCGGCGAGACTGAGAAAGGCGGGCCTTCCATCTGCTGCTGGGGGTATTCCATCGCCAGCAACAGGGTGATGGTGTTGAGGGGCAGGTGCTGCGTCATCAGCGTGGCGTATTCCCGACGCATGTACCCGGGCAGAGCGGGCAGGGCGGCGCGGTCGTAGACGGCATCGACCGGATCCAGAACATCAAGACCGGTTTCGAACAGGTCGCAACACAGGATCTCCAGTGTGCCGGTTTTCCAGGCGGTCCCGCCGTCAATTTCACGAATCCCGGCATCCAGCGCGTTCTCTTCGAAAAAATCCCCGACGGCCCGTTCCGACAATTCAATGCCGGTCACCCGGTAGCCCTGCTCGCGCAGCCACAGCATGTCGCGGCTCTTGCCACACAGCGGAACCAGCACGTGCGCACCGTGGGCCAGGTTCAGGCCGGGAAAGAATCGCACCATGTGGCGGTTGTAGTCTTCCTGATGGAAGCCGAGTCGGCCCTGCTCCCAGCACTCGTGCCAGAATTCGCTTTCCATTCAAAGTGCCTCGCTTCCCCTCTTTCGGCTTCGCCGAAAACCGGCTGCGCTCGGCTGCATCGAGGAGTTTGCTTCCGGCTGATGCCAACCGCAAACATGAGATGCGCATTTATTGTTTTTCACTGTGTTTCCCAATCGAGTACGACTTTGCCGGCCTGGCCGCTTTCCATGACATCGAAGCCTTGCTGGAAGTCGTCAATGCCGAGGCGATGCGTGATGATCGGGGAGAGGTCGAGGCCGCTCTCGATGAAAACCGACATTTTGTACCAGGTTTCGTACATTTCACGCCCGTACACACCGCGGATGGTCAGCATGCTGAAGATGATTTTTTCCCAGTCCACCGCGTGGTCGTCCGAGGGAATTCCCAGCACGGCGATCTTTCCGCCGTGACCGACGTTGTCGAGGATGTTCTGAAACGCTGCCGGGGCACCGGACATCTCCAGGGCCACGTCAAAACCCTCGGTCATGTTGAGCTCTTGCTGGATGTCGTGCAGCGATTCCCGCTTGACGTTGACGCAGCGGTCAGCCCCCAGCGCCGCGGCGAGCGCGAGGCGGTAATCGCTGAGGTCCGTGATCACGACGTGACGCGCGCCGGCGTGCTTGCAGACGGCCGCGGCAATGCAGCCGATCGGGCCCGCGCCCGTAATCAGCACGTCTTCGCCCAACAGGTCGAACTGCAGGGCGGTATGGACCGCATTGCCGTAGGGGTCGAAAATTGCGGCGATGTCGAGATCGATACCGGGCCGGTGGACCCAGACATTCGACATCGGCAGGGCGATGTACTCGGCGAAGGCCCCCGGCCGATTGACGCCGATGCCCGAGGTGTGAGCGCAGAGATGTCGACGGCCCGCCATGCAATTGCGGCAGCGGCCGCACACGACGTGGCCCTCGCCCGAGACAATCTGGCCCGGGTGAAAATCGTTCACGTTGGCGCCCACGTCGGTGATTTCGCCGACGAATTCGTGGCCGATGACCATCGGAACCGGGATGGTCTTGGAAGACCATTCATCCCACAGGTAGATGTGCAGATCGGTCCCGCAGATGGCGGTTTTTTTTATCTTGATCAGGACATCGTTGAGTCCGACTTCCGGTTCCGGAACGTCCTCCATCCAGATGCCTTTGCGCGGTTCGCGCTTGACGAGTGCCTTCATCGATTCGTGCCCCTGTGGCAGGCTTCACGCAACCCCGTCTGATCAGGGTATTGTCACGCGGCCCGCGCGCATAGTAACGTGCCAGAATCTTACCATCGGGGCCGACTCAATGCAGTCGAGCGGGATCATCATTATCGGCGCCGGCATCGCCGGCGTATCGGCCGCGGCCGAGCTTTCCACCGAGGCGGAGGTCGTACTGGTGGAAATGGAGGACCAGCCCGGTTACCACGCGACGGGACGCTCAGCCGCCTACCTGGCCACGTCTTACGGGCACCCGGTGGTCCAAGCCATCACCGCGGCCTGCGAATCGTTTTTTGCCCGCCCGCCGAAAGGTTTTAGCGACGCTACCCTGCTGCATCCGCGCGACAACATCTGGTTTGCGCGTCCGGACCAGGCGGACAGCCTCGAGGCAATGCGTTCGGAAAACCCCCGTCTCGAGTACGTCGATGCCGAGGCCATTCGCGGCCGGGTGCCGGTATTCGCGCCGGGCTACCTGCTGGGCGGGCTGTGGGATCACCACGGTGGCGACCTTGACGTGGACGCGATCTTGCAAGGCTATCTGCGCCTTTTTCGTGCGCGCGGTGGGCGATTGATTAACGGGCATCGCGTGACCGGCATTCGCCGGGAGCTTGGCCAATGGCGGGTGAGGGCCGGCGAGGTCGAGTTGACGGCTCCGTTGTTGATCAACGCGGCAGGCGGCTGGGCCGAACAGGTGGCCGCGTTGGCGGGCCTGGCGCCCGTCGGCCTTCAAGCCCTGCGGCGCACTGCGTTCACGATCGACCCGCCGCCCGGTGTCGAGGTCGGCCACTGGCCCGAGATGGTGAACATCGACGAAGAATTCTATTTCAAGCCCGACGCGGGGCTGATCATGATTTCACCGGCCGATGAGACGCCCACGGTGCCCACCGATGCGCAACCTGAAGAAATCGACGTGGCGACCGGCGTATACCGGTTCGAGCAGGCCACCGGTCTCGATGTGCGGCGGGTGCGTGCAAGCTGGGCGGGAATGCGTACCTTTGCCCCGGACCGGTTGCCCGTGTGTGGATTCGACCCGCGCGAGGAAGGGTTTTTCTGGCTGGCCGGACAGGGAGGCTACGGCGTAATGACGGCCCCGGCCCTGGCACAACTGGCCCGCTACCTGGTCTGCGGCAAGGAGCCGGAAGGCGACTTCGCAGCCTTGCTCGCGTATGGTGACACGCTATCGCCGCCTCGCCTGTTGGCGTGACACGACGGCCCCGCGCAGGAAATGAGATGCTGAGAGCCCTGGTCGAAAAATTTGTTGAAATCCGCGACGACAACGAGCTGAAGGGCCTGTTGTGGGGGACGTCCTACGGGTTTTTCATCATGACCGCCTATTACATCCTGCGCCCGGTTCGCGACGAGATCAGCTCGGCGGACCGGGGCAACCTGCAAATTCTGTGGACGGCCGTCTTCCTGGTCATGCTGGTGGCCGTGCCACTCTATTCCTGGGCGGTCTCGCGCTGGCCGCGCCGCATTTTCGTGCCGCTGGCCAACCGCTTTTTTGTCGCCTGCCTGGTGGGGTTCTGGCTATCACTGGTGTTTCTGCCCGGTGATGCGCGGCCGTGGATCGACCGGGTGTTCTACGTATGGACCAGCGTGTTCGCCCTGTTCGTCGTCACCGTATTCTGGGGATTGATGGCGGACTGCTTCAGCAACAACCAGGGCAAGCGTCTGTTCGCCTTCATCGCGATGGGCAGTTCACTCGGCGCCATGGTGGGCTCGTCCCTGACGGCCGTGCTGGCCGAGTGGGTGCCGACCTTCTCGCTGCTGTTGATCGCCTGCGTTCCCCTCGAGATCGCGACCTGGTGCGCGGCGGTCCTCAACCGGCGCTTCGCCACCGGCGATGTGCCGGGAATCGATGAGAAAAACAAGGCGATCCACGGCAACGCCTTGTCCGGCATGAAGGCCGTATTCTCCTCGCCTTACCTGGCGGGCATCGCGGCCTTCATCGCCCTGATGACGTTTGTCTCCACCATGCTCTACTTCCAGCAGGCCAATCTCATCTATGAGGCGTTCGCGGACCGCGGCGAGCGAACGGCTTTTTATGCCAAGATCGACCTCGCGGTAAACATCCTGACGCTGGTCTTCCAGCTGTACCTGACGGTGCGCATCGTCCGCTGGTTGGGGGTAGGTGTAACGCTCGCAGCGATTCCGGTCGCGATGGCGGCCGGGTTTTTCGCGCTCGGCATCTGGCCGACCCTGGCGGTGCTGGTCGTGGTGCAGGTCATCTATCGCGCAGGGCGCTACGGCCTGACCAAGCCGGCCCGGGAAATGCTCTGGACCGTGCTCAGCCGTGAGGACAAATACAAGGCCAAACCGTTCCTCGATGCCGCCGTTTACCGTGGCGGCGACCTGGTCAGCGGTTGGATATACGCTGGGCTGGCGGCCGTCGGCCTGTCGATCGGTGCGATTGCGTTGGTGGCGGCCCCGGTGGCAGGCGTTTGGGCGTTGTTGGCGGTACGATTGGGCCGGCGTGAAGAGCTACTGGCCAAATCACAAGGAGAATTCGTATGAGAATCACCCGAAGAGAATTGCTTCGCCTCGGTGCCGGTGCCGGGTTGTTGTCCGCCACGGGATGGAACCCGCTGCTG
>JABDPF010000057.1 GCA_013042915.1 Lysobacterales bacterium | reverse complement strand
GTTGCGTTGTCCAGGTCGGCGTTGAGTCCGCCCAGGTCCGGGTTGAACGGTATGTTGGCACCGCCTGCGCCCCAGACGAACGGTTGGTCCAAGGCGCACTGGGCGATGGGTCCTCCCGCGAAGGCCGGGGATGACATCAGGGCCAGCGGGGCGATTGCGGCCAGCAGGCCAATTTTAAGCGTGTTCCTATTCATGGCTGCCTCCTCAATTCAATTCGTCGTTGATGGCGGACTTGAGCTGATCATAGCTCACCGCTCCGCCGAACAGGCCCTGGTTTCCCAGGCCGTTGGCCGTCATGTCGCTGCCGTTCTCATTGGCGAACACACGGAATAATCCCTGGTCAAGGCCCACCGTTGTGGAGAGCCCGATCGCGCTGGGTGACGTCGTGAAAAGCACATACTCGCTGCCCACCCGAAGATCGGGGCTCATGTCCATTGAAAAAAGTTGCTGCCGACCGTTTACGGCCGGACGCTCTTTGAGATCGCCCAGCATCGTGATCTCGATGAGCCGGGCACTTTTACCCGCTCCGAAATTGCCTTTAATCGCGTCGTCTACCCGAAGGGTGTACACAACGGTGTCCAGTTCGCTACCACCGGCCCGGACAGTTCCCGGCTCTTTGGTTAGAACAGTTCCGCGAAAGACCTTGTCGGCATTGCCGACCAGGTCGGACAAACCCATCTGCTGAACCATCGCGGCGGACGCCGCGAAGGAGGCCATGCACAGCGCCGTGGCGCCGATCAGGCCAATCATAAATTTACTTCGTTTCATCAAACTCTCCCAATAGGTAGAAGAGCGCACGACCCCACATGCTGACAAGCATGCCGTGCGCTGTTTTCAACTGAATGTGGGGTTTTCCCCCGCCCCTCGTGCGCTAACCATAGCACACTGGTCGTGAATTGCAGGCAGCGGGTCCGAATCGATCGTTGTTTGCAAAAGCCTACGAAAAAAAACCCGCCTTGAGGGCGGGTTTTCAGTCCTGTCTGGAAGATGCGGTTACTTAATCTTCGCTTCCTTGTACATTACGTGCTTGCGGACGACGGGATCGTACTTCTTGATCTCCATCTTTCCCGGGGTGTTCTTCTTGTTCTTATCGGTCGTGTAGAAGTGGCCGGTGCCGGCAGACGACACCAGGCGGATTTTATCTCGTGCGCTCTTGGCCATGGTTCAAATCCTCGTCAGACTTTTTCGCCGCGTGCACGCAAGTCGGTCAGCACCGCATCGATGCCTTTCTTGTCGATGATGCGCAGGCCCTTGGTGGAGACGCGAAGCTTGACCCAACGGTTTTCACTTTCCACCCAGAAACGGTGGCTGTGCAGGTTGGGCAGAAAACGCCGCTTGCTCTTGATATTAGAGTGCGACACGTTGTTTCCGGTTATAGGTCGTTTTCCGGTGACCTGGCAAACTCGTGACATGGGAGGTTCCCTAAAACGTTCAAAAAATCAGCCGCACTTTATAACCCATATTCGTCGCGCGCGCAAGTTTTGGCCGGGTTCACAGCATGCCGCGGGAGGCCATCGAGACGGGAGGGCCGTCGCCAACCACGAAATGATCCAGCAGGCGGATATCGAGCAGCGCCAGGGCCTCTTTGAGGCGGCGTGTGATGGCCTGATCGGCCAGGCTGGGTTCGCCGATGCCCGAGGGGTGGTTGTGCGCGACGATCAGGGCCGCTGCGCCGTGGCGTAGGGCCTTCTCGGCGACAACGCGGGGATAGACCGTGGCGCCGTCGATAGTGCCGTGGAAAAGTTCTTCGAAGGCGATGACGCGATGGCGCGTGTCCAGGAACAGGCAAGCGAACACCTCGTGGACATGATCGCGGAGCACCGTTTTCAGGTAGCGTTGCGTGGTGCCGGGGCTTTCCAGCGGACTGCCCCGCCTCAACTCCTCGTAAAGGTAGCGTTTCGACAGTTCCAGCACGGCCATGAGCTTGCCGATCTTGGCCGGGCCGAGGCCGGGTTGGCGCTTCAGTTCCTGACGGCCGGCCTGTAACAACCCCCTGAACCCCCCGAAGGCTGCGAGAAGACCGCGGGCGAGTTCGGTCACGGGCCGGCCCGGCGCGCCGGTGCCTAGAAGCAGCGCCAGCAGTTCCTCGTCGCTGAGCGCCTCGATGCCATGGACGGAGACTTTTTCGCGTGGCAGGGGGGTGCTCATGGCCGCATTCTGAAAGACCGCCTGGTTCCGGCCAAGGTGCAAACGTCCCTCCGTCTTGTAGGCGATTCGATCGCGGTGTTGCGCCCGCCACCGAGGGGAGCAACGGTGGGCGAGGCTTGATATGATTGCGAAATCCTGTGGGCCGGGAGCGTGCCCGCTCAGCGACAATGGAAGGGAATACATTGAAACCCGTGCAGCTCAAGATTCTGGATCCTCGCCTGGGCACCGAATTCCCGGTACCTGAATACGTCACCGGCGGATCGGCCGGGATGGACCTGCCGGCCTGCGTAGACGAGACATTGACGATTGCGCCCGGGGAAACACACTTGATCCCTACCGGTTTTGCGATGCACATGCAGGAAACCGGCCTCGCCGCCGTGATCCTGCCGCGCTCGGGCCTCGGCCACAAGCACGGGATCGTCCTGGGTAACCTGGTGGGTTTGATCGACAGCGACTACCAGGGGCAGGTGTTCGTATCGTGCTGGAACCGTTCGGACCAGGATTTCGTGGTCGAGCCCGGCATGAGGATTGCCCAGTTGGTGTTTGTGCCCGTGGTGCAGGCCCAGTGGGAGCGTGTCGAATCGTTCGAGGCCTCCGAGCGCGCTGCGGGCGGTTTCGGTCATACGGGGCATCGTTAAGGAGAGACGTATGGACCTCAAGCTGGACCTCCCCAAGATGGGGAACATTTCAAATGAAAAACGAGCCCATCCCATCCTGATCTACACCCTCGGTGGGCTGGGAGTGGTCATGGTGCTGATCAGCGCCTGGCTGTATTTTTCCGATCAAAATGCCGCGCGCTCTGCCAAGCAAGCCGGCGAGCAGGGTAATGCCGCGCTCGAGCTGGTGCTGGGCCCGGTGCAGAATTTCAAGCAGATCATCGGTGACGAGCAGTCGCAGAACCTGGCCCTGGAGGCGTTGGCTGACCGGGGGAAGCGTGACGATCTGCAGGCCTACCTGGTTTCTCGAATGCCGGCCATCGAAGGGGTCGAGGTGTACGGCCGGGAAGAACTGGATGAGCTGGACCCCGATGACATCGGGCCCAACGGTTTCGCGGTCATGGACATGGCGTTGTCCGTGATCGAAGGCAAGAGATCGCTGATGCAGGTACACGGAGTGCTGCAGCCTCCCCGCTTGTATGACGCCGTGGCGCTCAACAGGGATGAGGAGACCGTTGGCGTGATGTTGGTCGCTGCAGACCCCTCGTTCGTCACCGACGAATTCGACCTGGACGTTTCCGAACTGGGATTTGTCCGCCTCGCGCAATACAACGGGCGTCAGCCGGCGCTCGGGCTGAAGCAGTTCGGAAATCCGGAGCTCGCCGGTGAATTTCCGGAGCGTATCGCAGTGCCCGGAACCGCGTTCCGCGTCGAGTACCCCCAGGCCCGGCTCGTCGAGTTCTTCAGCCTAAGAAGGCTGGTTTTCGCGCTGGTCGCAGGTTTCCTGTTTATCATGGCTGCACTGAGCCTGTACCGCGTCAACGCGAGGCGATCTGCGGCTGGCCCGGACCAGGCCGCGGTGGTTCGCTCGTCTGAAGACGCTCTGCCCCCGCCAGAGGACGATGCGGATGCCGGTTTTACCGAGGAGCCTGAAATCGAACAACCCGAGTCGAAGGCACCGGCGCCGCCTGAGTCCCCTGAGGACGAAGCAGTGACCGCGGCACCGCCCGCGATGCACCTGCATTACGACATCGCCGAACGCCGCCGGCAAAAAGAAGCCGAACACGAACCGGTGGAACTCAAGGAAGAGATCTTCCGTGCGTACGATATTCGCGGAGTCATCGACAAGACCCTCGATTCGACGGTGGCCGAGCAAATCGGTCAGGCGGTGGGCAGCGAAGTGCTGGATCGGAACGCCGGACCGGTGGTCGTCGCGCGCGACGGGCGCCTTTCAGGTCCCTTTTTGATGAAGGGCATGATCAAAGGCTTGATCTCCACGGGGTGTGACGTGATCGACCTCGGGGCCGTGAGTACCGGTGTGCTCTATTACGCCGCCCATGAATTCGCCAAGGGCTCGGCGGTGATGATCACGGGCAGCCACAATCCGCCGGATTACAACGGTTTCAAGATCATGATCGGCAGCGATACGCTTCACGGCGACGCCATCAAGGGCCTGTTCCAGCGAATCGTCAAGGGAAAACTGGCAAGTGGTGAAGGGCAGGTCGAGCGCCGCAACGTGGTCAAGGACTACATCCTGCGTATCAAGGAGGACGTCAAGGTGGAGAGGCCGTTGCGCGTCGTGCTCGATTGCGGCAACGGCATCGGGGGCGTGTGTGGGCCGGACGTGCTGCGCGCGCTGGGCGTGGAAGTCCTTCCGCTCTACGACGAAGTGGACGGGCGTTTCCCGAACCATCACCCCGATCCCAGTGAGCCGGAAAACCTGCAGGACCTAATCGAATCCGTTCGCCTGATGGACGCCGACATCGGCCTGGCGCTGGACGGCGATGCGGATCGCCTGGGCGTGGTCACGCTGGCCGGAAACATCATCTTTCCCGACCGGGTGTTGATGCTGTTCGCCCTCGACACGCTGGCCCGCGTGCCGGGCGCGACCATCCTGTTCGACGTCAAATGCACCGGCCACCTCGCGGACGTGATCCGGCAGGCAGGCGGCAACCCTGTCATGTACAAAACCGGCCATTCGCTGATGAAGGCCAAGATGAAGGAAGTCGGAGCGCCCTTCGCCGGCGAGATGAGCGGTCATTTCTTTTTCGGAGAACGCTGGTACGGCGTCGACGACGGCATCTATGCCGCGGCGCGGTTATTGGAGATCCTGGGCGGCACCGATACGCCACCCGAGGCCATCCTCAATGCCCTTCCCACCAGTTTCAGCACGCCGGAACTGAAAGTACAGATGGAGGAGGGCGAGAACCACGCTTTCGTTGAAGCCCTCAAGGACGCGGTTGTCAGCGGCGCCCAAACCGGGTCGTCATTCGAAGGCGCTGAGTTCAACACGATCGACGGACTGCGCGCCGACTTCGACGACGGCTGGGGTTTGGTGCGCGCCTCCAACACGACACCGGTGCTGGTCGTGCGTTTCGACGCCGAAAGCGAGGTTGCTTTGGAGCGAATCAAGACACTGTTCCGCCGCAAAATAAGCGATTTGAATCCCGACCTTGAACTGCCTTTCTGAAGGACCAGGCTATCTGAACAACAAGAAGACTTTCATGAATAAGAAAACCGCTATCCTGGTTGCCACCCTGGCCGCGACCAGCCCCGTGCTCGCCGAGGGCATCCCCGTCGAGCCCGGCCTGTGGTCCGTTACCACGACCGTAAACATGCCCATGCTGCCCTCGCCTCAGACGACCACTCTCGAGGAATGCTTCACCGAGGACATGATCGACATGGACGACATGGCTACCGAAAACATGGATCCCAACTGCACGTTCAACCAGGCCCAGGTGGACGGCAGCATGATGGAGTGGACAATCGATTGCCCGGTTGAGGGCGGCACGATGCACGCCAAATGGTCGGCAACTTCGTCAGGCGATTCGGTGGAGGGCACGGGCGACATGACAATGAACATTGCCGGCCAGACGATGAACATGACGATGACCTGGACAGGCGAGCGCATCGGCAAGTGCCCGTAAACCGGGTGTTCCCGTCAGGTTCGGCCCCGCTCGATTTTTCCGCGTAGCGCCGGTGTCAGCGGGTGGAAACGGATATCTCGTTCACTCAAGAATTAATACGCGCACTCGAAGAACACGGGGTCGACCGACTCCTTCCAGGGGCCGTGGTAGAGCTCGAGTTTGCGCTCGGCGGGCGTTTGCCCGGTGTCGATGACCTGTTGAAGCGGGGCTAGAAATCCGCTTTCGTTGTCGCCGGCGCCATTGAGTCGCGCGCGGGCGGTGAGTCCTTCGCGGGCGAGATCGACCACCTCGCGGGCGATGTCGTGAACGCTGCGGCCGCGGATTTCAGCCGCCAGCCCCAACCGGGGCGCGTCTTCGCGCAGTTGCAGGCGCTCTTCCATCGTCCAGCCGGCCGCGATTTCCCACGCGGCGTCGAGCGAATCCTGGTGGTACAGCAGGCCGGCCCATAGCGCCGGCAAGGCGCAGATGCGGCGCCAGGGGCCGCCGTCGGCTCCACGCATTTCAAGAAAACGTTTCAGGCGCACCTCGGGAAACGCGGTGGTCAGGTGGTCTTCCCAGTCCTTGAGGGTGGGTTTCTCTCCGGGCAGGACGGGCAGGCGGCCTTCCAGGAATTCGCGGAAAGACTGGCCGGAGGCATCGAGGTAGGTGCCGTCGCGGTAGACGAAGTACATCGGCACGTCGAGCATGTAATCCACGTACCGCTCAAAACCCATGTCGCCGTCGAACACGAAGGGCAGCATGCCGGTGCGGTCCGGGTCGGTGTCCTCCCAGACCCGTGAGCGGTAGCTCAGGTAACCGTTAGGGCGGCCGTCCGTGAACGGGGAGTTCGCGAACAGGGCCGTTGCGATGGGCTGCAGCGCGAGCGAGGTACGGAACTTGTTCACCATGTCCGCCTCGCACGAGAAGTCCAGGTTGACCTGGATCGTGCAGGTCCGGGTCATCATGTCACGGCCCAGGGTTCCCACCTTGTCCATGTACTCGCGCATGATGCGATAGCGCCCTTTGGGCATCCATTCCATTTCCTCGCGTTTCCACTTCGGATGAAAACCCATCCCCAGGAAGGAGACTTCCAGGGGCTCGGACACGGCCTGAACCTGCTTGAGATGGGTATAGACCTCGGTGCAGGTCTCGTGGATGTCATCGAGAATCGCGCCGGACAGTTCGAGCTGGCCGCCGGGCTCCAGCGTGATGGAAGCCGCGGTATCGTCGGTGAGGGCAATGATGTGCCCGTCTTCATGTACCGGTTTCCAGCCGAACTCCTCGGCCAGGGCCGTCAGGATAGCCCGGATGCTGCGCTCGCCTTCGTAGGCCAGGGGGCGCAGGTCATCCATCGTATAACCGAATTTTTCGTGCTCGGTGCCCATTCGCCAGTGCGAGGCGGGCTTGCACCCCCCCTCGATGTATTCGACGAGTTCCTGTTTCGATTCGACGGGCGCCGATTTGGACGGCTGGTTCACATTCTTCTCCGTGTCCGGTAAAGGCTGCACGAGCGGCCGATTGACAAGGATACACGCCCGGCGTCAGGCAAAACAGTTCGTAATTGCGCCATCGAAGCGCCGATTCCGGGTCTTTTCAGGGCAATCCCGCGGGTACGGTACCCACCTTGGGGACGATGCACTATCATGAGCGCCTTGGATACCATCGTCGTCAAAGGCGGCACGCCCCTGTCCGGCACCGTTTCGACCGGGGGCGCAAAGAATGCCGCGCTTCCGCTGCTGTTTGCCACCCTGCTGGCTGACGGTGAATACTGTTTCCGAAACGTCCCCCGCCTGCGGGATATCGATTCCACCGCCCTGCTGTTGGAGCATCTTGGAACCGGTATCGAGTGGGATGGCGACGCGCTTCGCGTTCACGCTGCCGAATGTGACCACCAGGACGCGCCTTACGACATCGTGCGGAAGATGCGTGCGAGCATCCTGTGCCTGGGGCCTCTGCTGGCGCGTTACGGCCGCGCCCGGGTCAGCCTGCCCGGCGGTTGCGCCATCGGCAGCCGACCGATCAATCTGCATATCGAGGCGTTCGAGCAGATGGGCGCCGACGTGGTTATCGAAAACGGTTACGTGGTCGCACGTGCCGAGCGCCTGCGCGGCGCCCGCCTCGTGTTCGAGGACGCGACGGTGGGTGGCACCGAGAACGTGATGCTGGCCGCCACGCTGGCGCGCGGCACCACGGTGATCGAAAACGCCGCCAAGGAACCGGAGATCATCGATTTGGCCGACTGCCTGGTCAAGATGGGCGCGCGCATCGACGGCGCGGGCAGCAGCGTGATCACGATAGAGGGTGTTGACCAGTTGCGTCCCTGCGACCACCGGGTCATCCCGGACCGAATCGAGGCGGGAACCCTGCTGATCGCGGGTGCGATCACGGGCGGTGACGTGCGGGTCAACCATTGCATTCCCGGCCACATCGATGCGCTCACGCAACGCATGGCCGAGTGCGGTTTTCGAATCGACACCGGAAGCGATTGGGTGCGTGTTCTGCCCTGCGACGGTTGGCGTGCCCACGACATCAGCACGGCGCCCTATCCCGGGTTTCCCACCGACTTGCAGGCCCAGTACATGGCCTTGATGACGCTGGCCGACGGCACCGCGGTCATCACCGAGCGCATTTTCGAAAACCGCTTCATGCACGTGCAGGAATTGGTCAGGATGGGCGCCAATATCACGCCCAAGACGCAGGTGGCAATTGTTCGCGGCCGTCCCGGCGTGCTCAACGGTGCGCAGGTGATGGCGACCGATCTGCGCGCCAGCGCCAGCCTCGTTCTGGCGGGCCTGGCAGCCAAGGGTGAAACCATCGTCAGCCGTATCTATCATCTCGACCGCGGCTACGAGCGGCTCGAGCAGAAGCTTCAACGCCTGGGTGCCCGCACCGAGCGCCGTCCCGGTGAGCCCCAGGCCGCCTGATCGGACGTCGCAGGCGCCGAATGACACCTCGCGCGCAACAGCGTAACCCCTGGGCCTGGATTCCCAGCCTCTACTTCGCCGAGGGCGTGCCCTACGTGATCGTGATGACGGTCTCGGTGATCATGTACAAGCGCCTGGACATCTCCAACACGGAAATTGCCCTGTACACCAGCTGGCTGTACCTGCCCTGGGTGATCAAGCCGTTGTGGAGCCCGCTGGTCGATATCGTCAAGACCAAGCGCGCCTGGATCGTGGCGATGCAGCTACTCGTCGGGGCGGGGCTGGCCGGGGTCGCGCTGACCCTGCCGGCCGACAATTTTCTGCGTTGGTCCCTGGCGTTCCTCTGGCTGCTGGCCTTCAGTTCGGCCACGCACGACATCGCCGCCGACGGGTTCTACATGCTGGGGCTCACGCAGCACCAGCAGGCCTGGTTCGTGGGCGTGCGGAGCACGTTTTATCGACTGGCCATGATCACGGGGCAGGGTCTGCTGGTCATGCTCGCCGGAGCCATCGAAACCTGGAGCGGTGACGTCACGCTGGCCTGGGTGATGACGTTCTACGTGCTGGCCGGACTGTTCCTGATGTTCAGCCTCTACCACCAGCTGGTCTTGCCGCGCCCGGCCGGCGACATGCCGCGGGCAGCGGGGGGTTCGAGGAAGTTGTTGAGTGAGTTTCTCGAGACGTTTGCGTCCTTTTTCCGCAAGGACCACGTGGTGGCTGCACTGGCGTTTCTGCTGCTGTTCCGGTTCGCCGAGGCCCAGCTTGCGAAAATGGCCGCGCCGTTCCTGCTGGATTCGGCCGCACAGGGCGGCCTGGCGCTGTCCACGTCGCAGGTCGGGTTCGTCTACGGCACCGTCGGCGTGGCGATGCTGACCCTGGGAGGCATTCTGGGCGGCCTATCGGCGGCGCGCCACGGTTTGAAGTTCTGGCTGTGGTGGATGGTTGCGGCCATCAACCTTCCGAATGCCGTTTACATCTTCCTGTCCTTCGTACAGCCCGAATCCTACTGGGTGGTCAGCCTGGCCGTAGCGGTGGAGCAGTTTGGCTACGGCTTCGGCTTTACCGCCTACATGCTCTACATGATCTACTTCTCGCGCGGCGAACACGAAACCGCCCATTTCGCTATTTGCACCGGCTTCATGGCACTCGGCATGATGCTGCCGGGCATGTTCAGCGGCTGGCTGCAGGAACTGATTGGCTACCGCGCCTTCTTCACCTGGGTCATGTTGGCCACCATCCCGTCCTTCATCGTCGCCGCGCTGATTCCCCTGAGCAGGAACTTCGGCCGCAAGGAGGCCGGGTAATCACCATGCATCTGAGATCTCTCCAACCCGAAGATACAGCGCCCGTGCTCGAAATGTGGAACGCCACGGCGCGCTTCGATCCGCTGACCCCCGGATTGTTCGAGGAAAAAACCCGGGGTGACGAAGGATTCTCTCCCGAGCTTGCAGTCGTTTGCGTCGACTCTGACTGTGTCCGCGGTTTCGCGATGGGCGTTATACGGGACACCCCCGACGGACCCCGCGGCGTGGTCAAACTGCTGGCCGCGGCAGCTGACCGGCGGCGGTGCGGAATCGGCAGCGCACTGTTGCGCCGCGTTGAAGAGGCGATGGCCGGGCGAGGCGTGCGAACCATTCGGGTTTGCGAGTCCGCACCGAACTACCTTACCCCGGGCGTCGACTGTCGCTACTCGGCCGCACCTTATTTCTTCGAGCGGCAAGGCTACCGCCGGATCGGCGAGGCCTGCAACATGAGCGTCGAATTGTCCGGCCGCGCGTTTGCCAACCCGGCGATGGAAAAGTCCTTCGCCGACCAGGGCATCGATTTGCGCCGTGCTAGGAGCGAAGATCGCGAGGCGATCACGACAATGCTGAGTTCCCACTGGCCGTCCTGGCGGGCGGAGGCGGACAAGGCGCTGGAAAATGATCCCGTGACGCTATTCATCGCGGTGACGCGTGCTGAAGTTCTGGGTTTTGCGGCCTGGGATGCGAACAACCGGGGAACCGGTTGGTTCGGACCGATGGGCACCGTGGAGGCAGAGCGCGGCCAGGGGATCGGCCGCGCCCTGTTGTTCCACTGCCTGGACGACATGGTAAGAGGTGATGTGAACGCGGCGATCATTCCGTGGGTCGATCCGGTGGGTTTCTACCGCCAGTGCGCAGGCGCAGCCGTTTCGAGGGTTTTCAATCGTTACGAGAAGGAGTCAACTGCATGAAGCAGCTACTGACGGTGCTCTGCCTGGCCTTGTTGGCGGCGTGTGACAAGCCGACCATGGAGCCCGAGCCGGCGGTGGTGACCGGCCCGGCAGAGATCCTGCCCGGTGTCGAGGTGCTGGTCCGGGATCATGGCGAAGCCCTTGCAGGCTTGCGTGTGGCGATCCTGACCAACCCGACCGGCGTGACGCGTGACCTGACGTCCACGATCGATGCGGTTCGGGCCATGCCGGGCGTCGACGTGGTGCGCCTGTTTTCCCCGGAGCATGGTTTGCGCGGCCAGCATTACGCGGGCGACAAGGTGGATGAAAACCGCGATCCGGTCTCGGGTCTGCCGGTGATGAGCCTGTACGGGAAGACCCGCCGCCCGACCGCCGAGATGCTGGAGGGGCTTGATGCGGTGCTGTACGACATCCAAGACGTCGGGCACCGGACGTATACCTATGTTTCGACGTTGACCTACCTGATGGAAGCCTGCGAGGCGGCTGGTGTGGCCGTCTGGGTGCTCGACCGGCCCGAGCCGATGGGCGGACGCGTGGTCGGTGGCCCGATGATCGGCCCGGAACTGCTGTCGTTCATCGGCGTTCACCCGGTGCCGCAGGTTTACGGCATGACGCCGGGAGAATGGGCCCGGATGATCCAGGCCGAGCGCACGCCCGATGTCGAGTTGAAGGTCATCAGGATGGACGGCTGGCGCCGCGGCATGACCTACGGGGAGACCGGTTGGATCTGGGTTCCCACATCGCAGCATATCCCGCAGTGGACAACGAGTTACTTCTACGCGATGACCGGGACCATCGGTGAACTGGGTAAGGTGAGCGTCGGCGTCGGCACGCCCACGCCGTTCGAGCTGATCGGCCAGGAGTGGCTGGACGGAGTCGAATTGGCCGGGAATCTCAATGCCCGCAGGCTGCCCGGGGTGATTTTTCGCCCGGTATCCTACTCGCCCCGCTACGCGCTCGGTACCGGCAAGATGCTGCACGGCGTGCAGATCCACATCAGCGATTACCAGGCCGTGGATCCGCCGCGGGTGTTGGGCGCGCTGATCTCGGAACTGGCCGACGCAGCGCCCGATAGAAATCTCTTCGCGGACTATCTCAGGAAGGACGGTTCGCCTTCCGGCTTCCTGAAAGCCCTGGGCGACCGCTCCATCGCCGGGGCCCTGGCCCAAAACCAGATACCGGCCGCACTGGTGAATACGGATTCTGAGGCGTTTCGGGCGTTTCTGGAGCGCCGCGAAAGTTATTTGCTGTATCGCTGAGGCTGTTTCCGGGCCGGAATCCTGCATGTCCGGCGCGTTCACGCCGCAGGCCTCAGGTAACCGCGGACTCGAGCAGGGTCAGCGTCTGGGCGTCAGCATCGAGTTCGGCCATGATGCCCAGCGGCACCGTGGTCTTGTCCAGCACGTGGCCGATCATCAGGCCGCGCAGCACCGGGACGCCCAGCGGCACCAGCAGTTGTTCGATGATCTCCTCCAGGTTGAAGCTGTTGCCCTCTTCGGGAATCTTGGTGAACTTGCCCATGACGATGCCCGACAGCTGGTCCAACTTTCCGGCGAGAAGGAGATGGGTGATCATCCGGTCGAGCCGGTAAAACGCCTCGTGCACGTCTTCCAGGAACAGGATGGCGTTCTCGAAGTCCGGCTCGTAGGGCGTTCCGATGAGCGGGCTGAGCAGGCTCAGGTTGCCGCCCACCAGCCGTCCCCGGGCCTTTCCGCCGGAAAACGTCATCAAGCGATTGCTTCGCTCGGCCTGGCCTTCCGGGTATTCCACGCGGGGAGGCGTTCCGATTTCTACGGTTTGAGAAGGGCTCACAACCACTTTCTTGTACTCGGCCAGCGTGTACTCGGAGAAGGTCGAGGAGGCGACGGGACCGTGGAAACCGACCAGGCCCGCGCGTGCTAACAGGCCCAGCAGCAGGCCGGTGATATCGGAGTACCCGATGATGACTTTCGGGTTGGCCCGGATCATCTCGTAGTCCAGGTAGGGCAGCGTGCGCATCGTGCCGTAGCCCCCCGTCAGTGTGAAAATCCCATCGACCTCCCGGTCGGAAAACGCCCCGTTGATGTCATCCGCCCGTTCCTGATCGGTGCCGGCCAGGTATTGCGTGCGGCGGTGCAGGTTCTTGCCTTCCCTGACCCGGTAGCCCAGCGACTTGAGCACGTCGACCGCGTACCGCACCTGCTGCCTGTTGTTCGAAGCACCGGCCGGGGCGATCAGGGCGACCGTCATGCCGGGCTCCAGGCGGGGCGGCTTGACCGGTGGTCGGGGTGCGTCCTGCTTGGACGCGTTCACCGCTGTCGTCGCCGCGAGTCCGCCTGCCGCCAGGCCCGCCGCCAGCGATTTGACCATCGTTCTTCTGTCCATCGTGTTCTCCCCGCGCGCGATGCGCGTGCTGTCGGGTGCTTCAGTTCGTAAGGTAGTCCAATCCGATCTTCAGGCAGCCCATGACCGGCTCCGGAACCGGCGTGATCGGGCCGGGGCTGGGGTTGACCGCGCGCAGGCTCGATTCGAGACGCGCCCGGTAGGCGTTGTGTCGGCAAATGACACCGCCCGCCAGCGCCAGCGGGTAAGGCTGCTCGATTTCCAGGTCGCACGTGACCGCGGTGACCAGCCGCACCAACTCGCCGGCGCAGCGTTCCACGATGCGATGGGCAACGATATCTCCCGCTTCTGCAGCGGCCAGTACCACGGGGGCGGTAGCCGCGATACGGGCGCGCACGTTTCCCGAGGCGTAGAGCTTCTGGATGATCATGCGCGGGTTTTGCAGCTTGAAGTGTTCCAGCAAACGCCAGGAAAGCTCGGTTTCCGGGCCCATGCCGTCCTCGGCTTCGCTGACGGCTCCCAGCGCACGGGCGCCGAGATCATAGCCGCTCCCATGGTCGCCATACCAATGGCCCCAGCCGCCCTTGATGATGCGTTGTCCGGACGGCAATTGGCCGATGGCAATCGAGCCCGTTCCGACCACCAGGGCCACGCCCCAGCGTTCGGGCGTGCCCGCGGCGAGCACCGGCTCGGCGTCGTTGAGGATTTCAATACGGCGGCACAGCCCGCTGTGCTTGGCCCAGGCGCGAATCTCGTCCTGAATGTCGGGGAACTCGCTGCCCGCCAACCCCAGCACCGCGATATCGGCCGAACGGCCTTCGCCGAGCACTCCCTTGGCGGCCTCACCGATCGCCTCGCCGAGGCTGGACAGTGCTTCGGAACGACCGGCCAGTCGCATGTTGGACGCGCCCGACCTGCCTCGTCCGAGGATTTCGAACCGACCGTCGGCGGTGGCGGCGGCCAGCACCGCGTCGGTCTTCGTACCACCGCCATCGACGCCAATGATCAGGCGGTCTGCTTGATGAGCGTCCTTCATGGTTCGCTTTCCTGTTCCAATGCCCGGCGCAGATTGCCGCCGGCGGTCGCGAGCAGACGCCCGGCATCCGCAGGCGAGAGGTTTTTTTGTTGTGATACGACGGCGGTCTTCAGATCGCCATCGCAGCTCTCCAGTGCCTTTTCGGCCTCGGCCCGCGCACAGCCCGTGATGGCTTCGAGAATCCGAACCGAGCGCTCGACCAGTTTCTCGTTGCTGGCGCGCACGTCGACCATCAGGTTGTCGTACACCTTTCCAAGCCGAACCATCGCGCCGGTGCTGAGCATATTGAGCACCATCTTGGTGGCCGTACCGGCCCTCATGCGCGTTGAGCCGGACAGAACTTCCGGGCCGACAACGGGAGCAATAACGAGGTCCGCATGATCGTGAATCGGGGCTGCCGCGTTGCAGCTGAAACCGATAGTGGCCGCGCCAACCGAGCGCGCGTAGTCCAGCGCGCCCAGCACGTACGGCGTTCGCCCGCTGGCCGCGATACCGACCACGACGTCGTCGCTCATGAGGTGAACGTTCTCGAGGTCGGTCCGGCCCTGTTCGCGGGAGTCCTCGGCGCCTTCGACTGCGCCAAGCAGCGCGTCGGGGCCGCCTGCGATGAGCCCGATCACCTGGCCAGCGTCGGTGTTGAAAGTCGGCGGGCACTCGACGGCATCGAGCACGCCGAGGCGACCCGAGGTACCGGCTCCCAGGTACACCAACCGCCCGCCCCGCGCCAGGCGCTCGGCAATGACGTCGATGGCATCAGCGATGGCAGTCGCCTCAAGGCCGACAGCCGCCGCGACACCATCGTCCTCTGCGTTGATCAGCCGGACCAGTTCCAGGCTGTCCAGGCGGTCGAGACCGCCGCTGCGCGGGTTGCGGCCCTCGGTCGTAAGTCCGTCCAGGTCAATGCGGTCTTTAGACATCATCCGCTCACCTCGCAGCGTTGCGGCGCTCGGGTGCGATCTGACACAATCCGGGTCGAGCCCCCACCCACGGAATTTAGCCCATGTCTCGTTGCTCCTCCCTCGCTGCCTGCCTTGTTGCCCTGTCGCTGCTGGCTGTCGGCCCGGCCGGCGCCGGGGAGAACGCCCTCGTCGAGAATCCGGGTCGTGTATTGACAGGCATCGACGTGCTGGCCCGCGACGATTTTCGAGCGCTGGCCGGCCAGCGTGTGGGCTTGATCACCAATCACACCGGGGTGGACGGGCAGGGCGTACCGACCCTCCGGCGGCTGCATGATGCAGCCAACGTGGACCTGGCAGTCCTGTTCAGCCCCGAGCACGGGCTGCGCGGTCGGCTCGACGTGGTCCGAATCGCCGACAGCGAAGAGGAAGGCACCGGCTTGAGGGTCTTCAGCTTGTATGGCGATACCCGTAAACCGAGTTCGAAGATGCTCGATGGTCTGGACACCCTGGTATTCGATATCCAGGACATCGGCACGCGCTTCTATACCTACATTTCCACGCTGGGGCTGGCGATGGAGGCGGCGGCCGAGGCGGGGCTTCGCTTCGTGGTGCTCGACCGGCCCAATCCGATCAACGGGGTCGACTTCGCCGGCCCCGTGACCGACCCGGGCAGCGAGTCTTTCACGGCATTTCACAGCCTGCCGGTGCGCCACGGTATGACGGTCGGTGAGTTGGCGGGGCTGTTCCGCGATGAACGTGGCCTGCAACTCGATCTTGTCGTAATCCGGCTGCAAAACTGGAAACGCCCGATGTTTTACGACGCGACCGGCCTGCGCTGGATCAACCCGTCGCCCAACATGCGCAGCCTGGCCCAGGCCTTGCTGTACCCGGGCATCGGCCTGCTGGAGACGACCAACCTGTCGGTCGGCCGCGGCACGGACACGCCGTTCGAGGTGTTCGGTGCGCCGTGGCTCGATGAAAGAGAGCTGGCGCTTCAACTCAACGGCCTGGATCTGCCGGGCGTCGTTTTCGTCCCGGTCCGTTTCACACCCGACGCCAGCAAGTTCGCCGGCGAGGAATGTGACGGCGTGAACATACTGGTCGTTAACCGCGAAACGTTCCAACCCGTGCGTACCGGTCTCGCGATTGCGCGAGTGCTGCGAACCGCCCATCCCGAGCGGTGGGAACTCGAGGCGTACGCCCGGTTGCTGGTCAGCGAGCGGGCGCTCACCTTGCTGCGGGACGGCGCCGGCGTCGATGACCTCGAGGCCGCCTGGTCCGGCGAACTGGAAGCGTTCCGGCAGCGCCGGGCCCGCCACCTGCTGTACGAATGACTGCTTACCGTTCTGCATAGAACTCTCCGAACCGCTCCTTCAGGGCGCGATTCTCCCGGTTGGCCCGCTCGTAGTATTCCCGGTTCTGCAGTTGCGCGGCCGCGGCCTCGTCGATCAACACGGTTACGGTTTCGTGCAGTTGCAGGACCGATGCCGGGCACATCGCACTGACCGGCCCCTCCACCATGCGCGCCACGGCCCCGGCCTTGCTCTCGCCGGTCGCCAACAGCAGAATCCGCCGCGCATCCATGATCGTGCCGATGCCCATCGTGATGGCCAGCCGGGGCTGGACTTCGCCGGGCTCGAACAGCCGGCTGTTGTCTTCCAGGGTCCGGGGCGTCAAGGTCTTGACCCGTGTTCGGGAGGCCAGGCTGGAACTCGGCTCGTTGAAGCCGATGTGCCCGTTTTGCCCGATGCCCAAAATTTGCAGGTCAACGCCGCCGGCATCGCGGATCAACGCCTCGTAGCGCAGCCCGACGTTTTGCGGATTTTCGCCGGCAGGGCACGCGGGCAGGTGGGTTTTCGCCCGGTCGATGTCCACATGGTCGAAAAACTCGCGATCCATGTAGGCGCGGTAGCTCTGCGGATCGTCCGGGGCGACACCCAGGTACTCGTCCAGGTTGAACGACGTGACCTGCTCGAAAGACGCCGCGCCGGCGCGGTGACGGGCGATCAGTTCGCGATACAGCGCAATCGGCGTGCCGCCGGTGGCGAACCCCAGCACCGCGGCGGGCTTGGCTCCCAGCATGGCCTCTACCAGCCCGGCCCCGTGGCGGGCGAC
>JABDPF010000054.1 GCA_013042915.1 Lysobacterales bacterium | reverse complement strand
CATCCTGGTCCATCATCATGTAGGCCAGCAAAACGGCCAATTCACAGATCCTGGGGTTAAAACAGACGTCCGCGAAGTCGACCAGGCCGGTGACGCGATCACCCTTCGTCAGGAGGTTTTCTTTGTTCGCGTCGCCATGGATCACCTGGTGCGGCAGTTCGGTCAAGTGATGCGAAACAGACTCCCAGTGCCCATAGGCCCATTCAACCAGCGCACGATCGGATGGGTTTTCGATGGCCGCGATCTTGTCACGGTGGCGCCCTGCCTGGGGCAGTTCCCACTGGTGTTTCCGGTGCGCAAAAGGATCGTCGAACCCCCGCAGCGCGCGGTCCAGGCTGGCCATAGCGCGGCCGCTGTCAAACCGAAGTTTATTTGATATATCAGTATTTTTTTCAAGCACCTCTCCCGGAACATAATTCATAAGATAAGCCACTTTCAGGTCATTATTATGTATTTCTATTCCGGAATTAATATTTCCCTTATAGGATTTGATTATAGTGGGTAAGTCCCGCGAGAAACCGGCCCGTTTGAGATGCTGGAACAAGCGGTCCTCAGCGGGCGCCGAATCGTTCGCGGATTCCTCGGTGACGATTTTCAAAACGTATCGCTCGCCCTGCTCCGTTGCGATCAGCAGGTTGAGGTTCTCCCCGCCGAGGCGCTGAAGGGTTCCTTCGATTCCATAATTGACGAACAGAAATTCGTTGATCCTGGTTTCAAGAATTTTTGGAAGCATCGTCTCTCAGATCCTTGATTAGCGAACGATTCAGGCTAGAATACAGCGCAATGACACCGACGGGCCGACAGGGATGACGAAGAACCGCCTGCGACAGATCACCGCCGCCCTCGGCCTGGTTCTGGCCGGGTCGGCGTGGGCAGACGGCCTGACAGAAGAATTGGCCGACCAGTTTCACACGGTATTCCGGCAAACCGTCAGCGACAAGCATCTGACCGGCGCAGCCTACGCCGTGGTCACGCCCGACCGGATTATACGCATCGGCACCGCCGGGCACACGGACACCCGCCGCACCCAGCCCATCAACGAGAACACCGCGTTTCGCGTGGCGTCCGTGTCCAAGACATTCGCTGCCGGCCTGGCCGCGGTTTTGGTAGAGGAAGGCGAATTTGCGTGGCGCGACCGTGTCGTCGATTACCTCCCGGACTTCCGGGTGGCGGGCGATGCAAGCCAGGTCCGTATCGAGCACCTGTTGGGGCAGAGCACCGGCCTCGTTCCGCACGCCTACGACAACCTGATCGAGGACGGCGTCCCGGTCGAGCGCATCAGGAAACAGTTCAGCCGGCTCGAATTCCTGTGCCGGCCCGGCGATTGCTATTCCTATCAAAACAGCATCTTCAGCCTGATCGAACCCGTCATCGAAAAAACCACCAAGCGTGGATACGCCCAACTGATGAACGAGAAAATCTTCGAGCCGCTGGACATGCGCGATGCCTCGGTGGGATACGAACCGTTCGTCAACAACCCGAACCACGCCAAACCGCACGTCAAGTCGCGAGGTCAGTGGCGAACGGTCAAGGTGAAGCCCAACTACTATCGCGTGGCGCCGGCCGCCGGGGTGAATGCCAGCGCGTTGGACATGGGCAAATGGCTGATGGCCCAGATGGGTTCAAACCCGGAAGTCCTGGCGCCGAGGGTGGTGGATACCATGACCGCGCCTCGCGTCTACACGGCGAAGGACAAGCGCCGCAAGTATTGGCGTGATCTCATATCGGATGCCCACTATGGGCTGGGTTGGCGAATTTATCGCATCGGCGACGAGCAAATCGCCTACCACAGTGGCTGGGTTTCGGGGTTTCGCGCTGATATTGCCTGGTCAGAGACGCACCAGGTGGGCCTGGCGGTGTTGATGAACGTGGAAAGCAGCGAAATCAGCGCGCTCAGTACCGCGTTCTGGCAGATGGCATTTGAGAAACTCCCCTCCACCACCGAAAGCGACCGCGTTGCCGCCCTGGCTGCGCCGCCTTGACCAATCAGGAATCGACCGGGGGATACGTTTTCCACTCGTCGAACCGGTCGTTTAGCACCTGGAAATCTTCCTCGTTATCCGCATCCAGGCTCAGCTCGCCGTAGGGCGTGATCACCACTCGTATCGGTCCCCCCAACACTTTACTGGTCACTTCTTCGGTGACACGCAGGCTGTTGCCGGCACGAAGGCTCGGATAGAAACGACTGCCTGACCGCTCGGCCATCAGGGTTGCCTGCATGCGCAGCGACAACCAGGCTGCCTTCCAACCGGCCGGCTGGCTCAGAAAATCCCAGGCCAGGGCCAGCACGTTTTTTAACTTGGCCGCTTTGCGATGCTCGAAACCGGTTTGCAGAAATCGTTGGTTGGTGAGCTTGCGCGGCCGCCCCACGTAAATGTTGGCCAGGCGTATCCGGCAATCGGCGTAGTTGACGTAGGGCCGCTTGATGCCGGGCCGGCCGTCCCCGGGATAGTATTGTCGCAGCGAAGCTTCCTCGGCCACGCCGCACAGCATCGCGTTTCCCTCGCGCGACTGACCGTCCACCGCCGTGCAACGTGCCACGAAGTCATCAACGGCCTCGGGCGATATCAACGGCAGGTCGCTGGACAGCACGAGCCATGGCCGTTCCACGTCCACCGCGTTGTCGTGCCGTTCCAGATGCCAGGCTTCGGCGGCGTGGATCGCCGCCCAGGCATTGGCGATGACCTTGCCGACCTGCGCCACGGGCTGCACCCTGTCCGGCAGGCCCGCAAGCGCGGCTTGCAGCCGCTCGAGCGGGCCCACGACGAAGATCCTGCCCACCGAGTCGGCGTCCAACAAGGCCTCCGCAACCCGTCGAACCAATGGCTTGGTGCCGATCTCGAGAAAGGCTTTGTTTTGCCCCTTGATCATCCGGCGCGGATTGTCGTCGGTGCCGGCCAGCACGATCGCATCGAGCGGATCAGGGTAGGCGGGCAGGACTTTGTCGGGTTCGTGTGTCATATCCAGGTTGAAAATGCCACGTTCACCCAGCGGATTCAACCGGTCGCTCCGACTGCAAGACTTCCGGGCGGGTGGCGTGAGGCAAAGTAACCGCAGAAGGAGGGCCGGAAGCGGGACTCCGGTGTCTCCAGGACGGCGAGGCAGACATACTCACTCGGGCCACGGGCGCGATGACTCGGTTACAATTGGGCCATTGAAAAACCACAAAGGAGGCGGCCCGAACGGTGGCTCTCCAGATGACGTCGGCGGGCATGCAGCCCCCATTTGCGCTGCCTACCCTGCCGCCGTCGACAGCGGAGACCGGCCGGCCGGCGCCATGTTGAATAGATGTCAAAAACCCTGATCGCCCTGCTGATGGGCCTCGGACTCGCCAACAGCAGCTTCGCTTCCGAGGCCAACCTGGAGGCCCGTTTCGCCCGCCTCGCGCTCGACTGCGTTCACCGCGAGTACCCCAACAAGATCGCCCACGTGATGAGCGGCCCGGAAGACGCCGCAACGCCATCGCAGCTGCACCCGGTTTTTTACGGCTGCTTTGACTGGCACTCGTCGGTGCACGGCCATTGGCTGCTGGTTCGACTATTGCGAACCGCGGGCGACACGCTACCGACGGAGCTGGCCGACGAAATCGTCACCGCGCTTGACCGCAGCTTCACTGACGATGGCGTGGCCGGGGAAGTAGCCTATTTCAAAAAAGAGGGCCGCAAGGCGTTCGAGCGGCCCTACGGCGCCGCGTGGTTGCTGCAGCTGACCGCGGAGTTGCGCGAGTGGGACGATCCACGGGCTGAGCGATGGCAGCAAACCCTGTTGCCATTGGAAACCGCAGTCGTCGACCAGATCAAGGCGTGGCTGCCCAACCTGGCGTACCCGATACGACTGGGCACGCACAACCAGAGCATGTTCGCCTTTGGCCTGATCCTGGACTGGGCAGGAGCCGCGCAAGACGCCGCCATGACCCAAATGGTGACCCGCAAGGCGCTGGAATTCCACCTGGCGGACCGGGGCTGCCCGATGGATTACGAGCCCTCCGGCGAGGACTTTCTCTCGCCCTGCCTGATGGAGGCCGACCTGATGCGGCGAGTCCTGGGCAAAGCCGATTTCGCGACCTGGCTGGATGGCTTCCTGCCTGACATTCCTCGTGACGGGCGGGCGGATTGGCTCACACCGGGGATCGTTATAGACCCCACGGACGGCAAGCTGGTGCATCTCGACGGCGTCAACCTGTCACGGGCCTGGGCACTGGAAAACATCGCGGCCACGTTACCGGCCGAAGACAATCGGCGGGCCGCGCTGGAAGCGGCTGCCAGGGTCCACCGCGATGCCGGCATCGCGAACGTCTCGGCCGAACATTACGAAGGCAGTCACTGGCTGGCGAGCTTCGCGACCTACCTGGTCACGAAGCGCGGCCTGGGGAATTAGCCCGGACCGGGGCAGGCGCTCACGGTTTACCGAGGACCAACACCGCGTTGGTGCCGCCGAAACCGAAGTTGTTACTCATGACGGTGTTCAGCGTTGAGTCGTCGCGGCGCTCGCGCAGCACGTCGAGGCCTTCGGCTGCCGGGTCGAGCTCTTCGATGTTGGCGGATGCCGCCATGAATCCATGTTCCATCATCAACAGGCAATGGATGGCTTCCTGTACGCCGGCCGCGCCCAGGGAGTGACCGCATAGTGACTTGCTGGAACTGATCGCCGGGCTCTTGTCACCGAAGACCTCACGAATGGCGTCCAGTTCGGCCACGTCACCGACGGGCGTGCTGGTGCCGTGGGTGTTGATGTAGTCGACGGGAGCGTCGACCGTTTCCAGCGCCTGGCGCATGCAGCGCACCGCGCCCTCACCCGTCGGCGCCACCATGTTGTCACCATCGGAGTTGGCGCCGTAGCCGATGATCTCGGCGTAGATTCGCGCCCCGCGGGCGAGGGCGTGCTCACGCTCCTCGAGGACCAGCATGCCGCCGCCGGCGGCGATGACAAAGCCGTCGCGATTGGCGTCGTATGCGCGGGACGCGGTGGCCGGCGTGTCGTTGTACTTGGTAGAGAGCGCACCCATCGCGTCGAACATCATGGCCAGCGACCAGGCCTCTTCCTCACCGCCGCCGGCGAAGACGACGTCCTGCTTGCCCCACTGGATCTGCTCCGCGGCGGCGCCGATGCAGTGCGTGCTGGTCGCGCAGGCCGAGGTGATCGAGTAATTGAGGCCTTTGATCTTGAAGTGGGTCGAGAGGCAGGCCGAGACCGTGCTGCTCATCGTGCGCGGGACCAGGTAAGGACCCAGGCGGCGGACGCCCCGCTCGCGCAAGGTGTCGGCGCCCCAGACGATATTCGACGAAGAGGCGCCGCCCGATCCCGCGATCAACCCGGTACGCGGGTTGGAAACCTCGGTCTCTTCCAGTCCGGCGTCCTCGATCGCCTGCTGCATCGCGAGGTAGGAATAGGCAGCGGAGTCGGCCATGAAACGCAGGTGCTTGCGATCGATCAGGCTGGCGAGGTCCAGGTCCACCGAACCGCTGACCCGGCTGCGCAGCCCCATTTCGCGAAAGCTCTCGTTGAAACGTATGCCGGACCGGCCTTCTCGCAGGGACTCGGTGACGGAGGATTTGGTATTGCCGAGGCAGGACACAATGCCCATGCCGGTGATGACGACTCGACGCATTGTTGGGCCCTCAAAAATTATCGGTAGAGAGAAACATTCCGACCTTCAGGTTTTCAGCAGTGTAGATGAGGCGGCCGTCCACCGAAACGCTGCCGTTGGCGATGACCATGCTGAGCTTTCGCTGCACCAGGCGCTTGAAGTCGAGGCGGTAGCTCACAACCTCGGCGTCCGGCAGGATTTGTCCGGTGAATTTCACGAGTCCGGCCCCTAGCGCCCTGCCCTTCCCTTTGCAGCCGGACCAGGCCATGAAGAAACCGCACAGCTGCCACAGTGCGTCCAGGCCCAGGCACCCGGGCATCACCGGGTCGTCGCGGAAATGACAGTCAAAAAACCACAGGTCTGGCGAAATGTCGAACTCCGCGGTCAACAACCCCTTGCCGAATTCGCCGCCATCACTCTCAATCGAGGTCACGCGGTCGACCATCAGCATGTTGCCGCGCGGAAGCCGTGCGGTCTCCTCGCCGAACAAGCGGCCCTCCCCGCAGCGGATAAGTTCTTCCTTACTGTAAAAACCCTTCTGATCAGGACTACCCATGGATGGAAGCTTTCTCCGTTTTCAAGGCTTGCTAAGACTACATCAAATCAACGACGGGCGCTTGCCGGATTGGCCCGTCTATGCTGCTTGAGATGAGCGCGGATATCGAACACCACCTTCAGTGCAATCACGCCCAGCAGGACGAAGGTCGGCTCGCCCAGCACCATAGCCAAGCCGCCACCGAAAATCAGCACCATGTGCATGAATATGATGCGCCCGTAAGGATCCGACATCTGGTCACGAACGCTGAGCTGCCGGTGCTCCTCGCGGCCCAGGAAGTTCACGAAAAAGGAATAAGCGTGGCTCACGGCCAGCGCAAGCAGTGCAGGCCATAGCCCTGCGAACAGCGCCCATACTGCACCGAGATCGCCGGACGGCCCGGCTCCATCCAGGCCCTCGACGAACAGGGTGTAAACGAACAGGAAGTGGACCGCCATGAAGCCCCCAAAGTGGCCGAGGAAAAACAAACCGGCGAACACGCCGCCCCAACGGCCGATCGCGATGATCTTGAACAGGTTGAAGAAACCAATGATGGCGCTCTCGGCCCAGTACAGCACCATCACGTCGCTCAATCGCCATCCGAAAAAAACCGTCCCGGCCACCGGGACCAGGTTGGCGACGATCAGCATCAAGACCGAAGGCGTGAACCAGCTTTTGGGCTCGTTCGCCACTAGCTGACTGGAATCAACGGCCATCGCGGCAGCTTCCGGGACCGTCTCCCACTCGGGTTCCAATTCCTCCTCGGCAACCTCGCCTTTCCGGATCTTAGCCCCACTGGACATCTCGATACCGCTTTCGACCTCTCCCTGCTCCAGCGGGCCGATGTTCGAACCGAACCCGATGGTTTGCGCGCCGTAGTCGAATGACAGGTGCTGCCCACGCCAGGAAGTCCCCGACTTGGCCGGTGGTTGCACCAACCGCAGGTTGCGCATGCGGGCGACGTCGTAATCGGCTGCGAATCCGGCGAACGGTAGGCCGATGAAGAGTTCCGCCTTACCGGGCCGCACCCAAAGCTCCTCGCGACCAAAGGCGAGCAGCAGCACGAGCGCCGTCAACAGCAGGGGTGCCATCGACCAACCCAGCAACCAGGCACCAAGGAACACCACGCCAACGAGATCGAACAGGGAATCGATCGCACCGAAGGATCCCATTTCGCGAAAGGTGGTAATGGCGGGGATCAGAAAAATGACGTCGAACACCAACAAGCCGATGATTGCAGGCCACGACCGGCGAAACGGAAACACGCGCCGCCACGCGGTATCGCCCCGCGCACCGGTGCTGAAACGCAAGCCGGGCCTGATTCCTTTCCTGATCATCCGGCAGATAGTACCATCCGGACAGGGCCACTCGGGAACACCATGACCACCATCAGCCGACAGAAACTGCTCGCCGAATTGGGCCGGGTCGCCCCGCGCGACGCCCTGATCGCTGACGAGGAGGCGCTTCGCCCCTTCGAGTGTGACGGCCTCTCGATGTACCGTGAACTGCCGCTGCTCGTGGCGATTCCGGAAAACACGACCCAACTCCGCGGGATTCTGAGGACCTGCAGTCGGCTCGGCGTACCCGTTGTCACCCGCGGGGCCGGCACCGGGCTGTCGGGTGGCGCGTTGCCTCTGAAGAACGGCCTGCTGCTGGTGCTGACCCGGCTCAACCGTATCCTCGATCTCGACCCGGTGGCGCGCACCGTGCGGGTCGAGCCGGGCGTGCGGAACCTGGCCGTCAGCGAGGCCGCGCGGCCGCATGGCCTGTACTACGCACCCGACCCGTCGTCCCAAATCGCCTGCAGCATCGGCGGCAACGTGGCCGAGAACTCGGGCGGCGTGCATTGCCTGAAGTACGGTCTTACCGTGCACAACGTGCTGGAGGTAACACTCCTGACGATCGACGGTGAAGAGGTGATTCTGGGTGGCCCGGCGCTGGATGCGCCGGGGTATGACCTGCTGGCCGTTATCAACGGATCAGAAGGCATGCTCGGCGTGATCACCGAGGTGCTTTTGCGGCTGTTGCCGGTACCGCAAACAGCCCAGGTGGTGCTGGCGGGCTTTGCCACCATCGAGGACGCCGCCTCCGCGGTGGCCGCGATCATAAGCGCAGGCATCGTGCCTGCGGGGCTCGAGATGATGGACCGGCTGGCGGTCGAGGCGGTCGAAGCCTTCAGCGCGCCCGGTTATCCGCGCGACGCCGAGGCGGTGCTGCTGTGTGAGCTGGATGGCGGCAGCGCCGAAGTCGCCGAGCAAATGTCGCGCGTGGTGGACGTGTTGCAGTCCCATCGTGCCACCAGCATCAAGATCTCAGATGGCGAGGAAGAGCGCCTGCGCCTGTGGGCCGGCCGTAAAAATGCCTTCCCCGCGGTCGGCCGCATCAAGCCGGATTACTACTGCATGGACGGCACCATTCCGCGGCGCGAACTGCCGCGCGTGCTCGGTAAAATCAGCGAGGCCACGCAGCGGGCCGGTTTGACGGTGGCCAACGTGTTCCACGCCGGCGACGGCAACCTGCACCCCCTGATCATGTACGACGCCAACCAGGACGGGCAGATCGAAACGGCCGAGCAACTGGGTGCGGAGATCCTGCGGCTGTGCATCGAGGCGGGCGGCACCGTCACCGGTGAACACGGCGTGGGGATGGAAAAGATCGATTCGATGTGCGAGCAGTTCAACGCCGACGAGCTGGCGCAGTTCCATGCCCTGAAATCGGCCTTCGATCCGAAGGGACTCCTCAACCCCGGAAAGGCCGTACCGACGCTGCACCGCTGCGCCGAACTGGGCGCCATGCACGTGCACGGCGGCAAACTCCCTTTTCCGGACATCCCGAGATTCTGATGGATTGCGAACGGCTCATCGTCGAGCAGGTGCGGCACGCAGTTGCAGCGCACGAGCAGCTGTCCATCAGGGGCGGCGGCAGCAAGGCGTTCTATGCCGGCCCGCACCAGGGCCAGGCCCTGGAGGTCGCGACACACGAGGGCATCCTGGACTACGACCCCGGTGAACTGGTCCTGACCTGCCGCGCGGGAACACGGCTTGCAAACCTGGAATCGCGCCTTGCCGAGAACGGCCAGCACCTGCCCTTCGAGCCGCCTGCCTTTGGCGAATCGGCCACCCTGGGTGGCACCGTGGCTTGCGGTTTTTCTGGCCCAGGCCGCCCATGGGCAGGCAGCCTGCGCGACTACCTGCTGGGCGTAAAGACCGTCAACGGCCACGGAAAATGCCTCCGATTCGGCGGGCAGGTCATGAAAAATGTCGCCGGCTACGACGTCTCGCGCCTGATGGCCGGGTCGCTAGGCACCCTGGGGGTCATCCTGGAGGTGTCCTTCAAGGTACTCCCGAAACCCGCCAGCGAATTGACGCTGACTTTCGATTGCGGACAGGCCGAGGCCATCGACCGCGTTGCGGCCTGGTCCGGCCAACCGTTACCGTTGTCGGCAGCGGCATGGCACGCAGGGCAGCTGTCGGTTCGTTTGTCCGGAGCGAAGAGTGAAACAGCGGCGGCCGCCGAGGCGATGAGCACCGGAGAGGCCGTTCACGACCCGGACTACTGGCGCGCGCTGCGCGAACACGAACTGCAGTTTTTCAGAACCGATGACCCCCTGTGGCGGCTCTCGCTACCGGCAAACGCCAGGCCCATCGGCCTAGAAGGCGACTTGCTACTGGACTGGGGTGGCGCCCAGCGCTGGTACACCGGCCCCGCGAGCGCGGAGGACGTCCGATCGGCAGCCCGGGCCGCGCGCGGCCACGCGACCCTGTTTCGTGGCGATATCGCGGGCATAGAACGTTTTCAGCCCCCGTCCGCCCCTCTGCAGGCATTGAACGACCGTGTACGAAGGGCCTTTGATCCCCTTGGCCTGTTCAACCGCGCTGTCGAGGGCTGATGCAGACATTCATCCACACATTACTCGCCGACACGGAGGAAGGGCGTGAGGCCGATTGCATCCTCCGCCGTTGCGTGCATTGCGGGTTCTGTAACGCCACCTGCCCGACCTTCCAGTTGCTGGGCGATGAACGTGACAGCCCGCGCGGCCGCATCTACCTGATCAAGGAGATGCTGGAAAACAACACCGCGACGCGCGAAACCCAGCTCCACCTGGACCGCTGCCTGACCTGTCGCGCATGTGAGACCACCTGCCCTTCGGGTGTGGAGTACAACCGCCTGCTGGAAATCGGCCGTTCCCTCGCCGAGCGTCACGCCCAACGGCCGACTTCGGAACGGCTCCAACGCATAGCACTACTGGAAACCGTGCCGAACCCGGCCCGCATGAGGCCCTTGCTGAAACTCGGTCGAGCCGCGCGCGCTTTCCTTCCGGCCCAGATACGGCGCAGCCTGCCCCGGACCGCCGCGCGCAAAGCGTCCTGGCCAACCGCATCGCATAGCCGTCACGTACTGCTGCTGGAAGGGTGCGTGCAGTCCGTCACGCACCCGCAAATCAATGCAGCCGCCGCCCGCTTGCTGGACCGCCTTGGCGTTCGAGCCGTCCCGGCTGCCGGCTGCTGCGGCGCACTGGCACACCATCTGACGGCCGAGCAGCGAACGCGGGACACCGCCCGACGCAACATCGACGCGTGGTGGGCCGATGTCGAGTCCGGCGCGGAGGCCGTGCTGCTGAGCGCCAGCGGCTGCGCGCCCACCGTCCAGGAATACGGACGCCTGCTGAAGGACGATCCGTCTTACGCAGAAAAGGCTGCCCGCCTGTCGGCCCTGGCGATGGACATCTCGGAATTCGTCGAAAACGAGGACACGGAAAAGATGCGACCGAAGACGACGCCGCAATCGCCCATCGCCTTCCATGCCCCCTGCTCGCTGCAACACGGTCTGCGGCGCTCGGGGCGGGTTGAGCGCCTGCTGACCTCACTGGGTTTCGAACTCATACCTATTGCCGATGCGCACCTCTGCTGCGGTTCGGCGGGCAGCTACTCGATCCTCCAGCGGGAATTGTCCGAGCGTTTACTGAACGAAAAAGTCCGCCACCTGGAGGCCGGCTCACCGCAGGTCATCGCCACCGCCAATATCGGATGCCTGGCCCACCTGGAAAGCGGCACTGACATTCCCGTAAGGCACTGGGTGGAATTACTGGCCTGAGCTTTGTCCCGGGACCCGGTAGGCGTCGTATTTCGACCGTGCCCGGATAATGTCGATGTTCCTGCCACCGTCCCGAAGTTTCAGCAGCATTCCGAGATCACGGTAGCGAAGGTAGACCCGGCCTTCGTTTCCACCAGGTTCCAGCATGGCCTTGATTCCGGCCTGAATGTTGTCGCTGGTCAACCAGGCCTCTGGAACGACCAGCCGGCGGTCATTCAGTTTCAACGTGCCCTGGCCCTCGATGTCCTCGACCGTCATGGCGTTCGCCAGGAAATTCGGTCGCCAGCCGGGTTGGTTCTGGAACAGGGCGACGAGCGGCCGCGAATCACTGGCGACCAGCCTGGCTTCCAATTCCAGCTGCATGGGCTGTCGAAACACGGTTTCGCCTCGCGTCAGGAGGAGGCTGGCTGACCAGACGGCGTCGTCGAACGCCTTTTTTTCTCCCGCCACGCGCACTCTGTCGAGCCGGACCTCGGAGCCCTCGAGATCGAAAACCATGTCTGTGGGGACGCCACCGGCCAGCGCGATGTCGGCCGCCAGGTCAGCCCGCAGGGACTGGCCCTGACCGTCCAACTCCACGTTTTCGCTGACCAGGCGCAACCAACCCGTTGCGTCTTGCGGTTGCAGCAGAATCTCGGCCTCGAGACGTGCTTCACCACCGCCGAACCGTAACGGCGACTCGGCAGGCAGGTGCGTGTTGAACACCGCCATATCGTCCAGCCGCGCGGTGGGAATACGAAAATCGAGGCTGAAATTTCGGGGCGTCCTGGTCTGCATGCTGACGTCCGTGATCAGGGCCTCGAGACTCATCGTCACGTCGCGCATGAAAAAGTCCGTATCTGCCAGGCGCCGCATGCCCGCACTCCACAGCTTGGCGGCGAAGTGCCAGTCGGAAGCGCCACCGTCCGCGATCACGCTCAGCTGGATCGCACCCTCACCCTGCGCGGAGTAGTCGAGAAGGTTGACGCCCAGTAAGTTGGAAGTGAGCAGCACATCCGTGCCGGGCGCCGGCAAGCCGCGCTCCAGGAACGCAACGCCGGCAACCCGGGCACTGCCCTCAACCCGGGTCCTGTAGGCCTCGCCCAGGAAGATCGCCAGCCAGCCCAGGCTGGAGACCTCCGCCTCGAGCTCAACGCGACCTCCGGACTCGGCGAGCAGACCGCTTATGTTCTCTTCACGCAGCACCTCGAACAGGTCGAGGGCGTCGGCGTGTTCGCTCTTGTAAGCCCGGCTCAACAAGTGGTAATTCGCGTCGCCGATGTCGAGGCGCGCCGACCAGGTCTCCGGCGGTTCCAGTCCCTCCCGCTTGAGCCGGGCGTTGCTCAAGTGGACGTAGCTGCCGTCGAGTCGCGAACCGCCATCCGCGATGGAGGGGTTGGACACGTTGAGCGCGGCCTCCAGGTCAGTCACGAAGTGGTAATCCCCCGTCGCCATTTCGGCGTTGTCGGAAACAAGCGATAAGTCAGCCTGGTAGCTGTTTCGAGCCATCCTCGCGGTGCCTGCAAGGGTCCCCTCCCCGCCCAGCAGGGCCAGGGGCCATTTGGACGGCAAGTAGCGCTGATAGAGCGCCAGGTTGGGAACACTCAACTGTCTGACGGCGATGCTAATCTCGCGCTGTTCAGAAGACGGCCGTTCGCGGGGAAGGATGAAAGCATCGCCCCCCACCCGGAATACCAGGCCGTCACCCGTCAACATGGCCTCGTTGACCCCTGGCGGCACCACCTGCAGGGCGCCGTAACGGAACACCAGGTTCAGCTCACCGCCCGTGTCGGTACCGACATCGACCTCGCCCTCGCCCTCGATTCGGTGCCCATGAACATCCAGGCTCAGACGGCCGGCCTCAACCTCGAGTTCTGTGCCGGACAGGATTTCGCCCTGTGCAAAGTTGACACGCCCGTTGACGCGTCCGCGCCCATCGACACCGACGCCCTCTAGGTCGAGCAGGAAGGCATTGATGAACTGGAGACTATCCAGCTCGAAGTCCACGACCAGGTCGGCCAGCATGAACTCGAGCATCGACCAGCCCCGGTTGTCGCGAGGCCGAAAAGGCGCGAACCCGAACCGGCCACTCGCCTGACCCGAGGGAAACACCTGGCGGTCGCCGTTGATCCAATGTGGCCCCAGGTCGAGACGGGTATCACGCACGTCCAACTCCAGGGGCCCGCCTCCGCCCCGGTATTCCAGGTCGACGAGGGCGGAACCGACGGCCTCACCCCGGATCTGGTAGATCCAGTAAACCATGTGCCCGCTTACCCGCAGGTCTTCGATTGCGACGCGCCACGGCCACCTTTTCGGCACGAGGGGAAGCGCCGGTTCTACCTTGCGACCCTCAATATCAGGAAAAAATGGCTCCTCTCGGCTGTAGTCTCGCTCCGTGCTCGGTCGGGGTCGCTGGCGGTATTCGATGTTCACGCCGCTGACATCGCTGATCCACACGCGTTTGAGCAGCAGCGGCAGCAAGGCGATCGAGCCCGAAACCGAGTCCACGTCGACCTGCCACATCTGGCGCCTCGAACTGCCGCTTGCCGATGCATCGGCAAGCCAGACACGCCCCGGGTACCAGCTCCACGCCTGCTCCCAGCGAACCGTGAACTTGTCCGGTCGAATGGCGTTGATGACGGTCTGAGTCATCGGCAGGTGCAGCAGACCGTTAACGACCAGCAGCCAGCCCAATTCGATCAAGAGCAGAACTTTGATGGCGATCATCAGCCATTGGAATGCCGTGCGCGACTTTTTTACGCCTGTCATGTGCAACACATCGGTCCCGGACACTGCGATTCGGGCCAGTTTACGCGAAACACCAGCTGCTCATCTGAAGTAAAATCCACGATCGGCACACCACCATCGAAGATCGCGCCGCCGATCCTGGCGGCGCCGGGCGGGCAGCATGGAGAACGACACCATGAACACGAGGACACTCGGAAAAAGCGGCTACGAAGTATCTGAAATCGGCCTGGGTTGTTGGCAA
>JABDPF010000053.1 GCA_013042915.1 Lysobacterales bacterium | reverse complement strand
CGTACAGCGGGACCTATGGCTTTGCCTCGACCGAGATGTTGTTGAGTGTGAACCACGAGATCGCCCCGGCCGAGATGGCTCTGGGTGCCGGTCCGGCGCCGGACAACTGCATGGACTGCCACGTCAGTAACAACATCGACTTCACCGAACTGGGTTGGACGGGCGATCCGCTGAGCGGCGGCCAGCGCGTCGACGGCGGTGAGTCGGTCATGCTCGACCGGCCCGCTCCAACACGGATGGATTGAGCCGTCGGAAAAGGCTCGGAAGACGACATCCAAAAAGGACTTGAAATCGGCCCGGGACTATTCCCGGGCCGTCATCATTTGCAGGCCGATTTTTGCGTGTAATCACGCGGCGGCATATGTTAGTCTCTTTGAAAAGGCCGGAGATAACGGCCCGGCTTACATTTAGACGGGGAGTCAGAATCGGTAAACCGTAATGAATACGGGTTACTCCGTCCGGCGGCCCCGTGGGGCCGTGTTATAAAGATCAACCAGGGCCATTAGCCCAAGTCCGCGGATTGCGAGCGCGGAGGCTAACAGGCCCAGAACCGTTTTCGAATGCAAACCCTTGCGGAGAGAAGCATGTTCAAAAGAAACCCACTGGCATATACGATCAGCTGCGCATTGGCGGCAGGCTCACTGGGCGCAGCCAACCTGGCCCTGGCACAGGACCAGGACGTGCAGGAAGCACAGGACGAAACCCTCGTGGAGGAGGTTGTCGTCACAGGCTCCCGCATCAAACGCGATACGTTCAATAACGCAACCCCGATGGATGTGGTCGATATCGAGTCGGCAAACGTCCAGGGCCTGGCCGATATCGGCACCTTGCTGCAATCGACAACGGTAGCCGCCGGTTCGCCACAGGTGACGTCGGCCACCTCGACCGCCTTCGTGCAGAACGGTGGCACCGGCGTCAAAACCCTGTCCCTGCGTGGACTGGGCGCCAACCGCACCCTGACGCTGCTGAACGGCAGGCGGGCGGGTCCCGCGGGCGTGCGCGGCGGCGTCTCGGCGTTCGACCTCAACGTGCTGCCACTCGCGGCCATCGAGCGTGTTGAAATCCTGAAAGACGGCGCGTCCTCCATTTACGGCTCCGATGCCGTGGCCGGCGTGGTGAACATCATTACCCGGAAAGATGACGGTGGCACCGTGGAAGGCTACATCGGTATTCCACAGGATACCGGTGGCGAAGAGACCCGTTTCAGCGCCTCATGGGGCACTTCCGGTGATCGAGGGCGCTTCCGCATCACGGCGGATTATCACCTCAACAAGGAACTGAGAAATGGTGACCGGCGATACCTGGACTGCCCCGAGCAGTACTTCTTTGACCCCGATACGGGCGACCGGGCCGACGTCATCGACCCGCGCACGGGACGCCCGTCCTGCCGCGACTTGATCTGGGGCCATGTCTGGCTATACGACTACCAGGGCGCCGGCGGAAACGTTCCGCCGGGCGGCAAGGCCCAGTTCGACTACGACGGCGACCTCGGCGACTACATTCCGCCAATCGCAGAGGATCCGAACAACCCGGATTTCCTGAGCACTCCGCCGGGCTGGTACCTCGTCAATTACGATCGCGATTCCGACGGTGTGACCAACTTCGATCACCCGTTCCACGACCAGACCTCGTTCGACCCCGAGACTGAGCGCGTCACGTTCTTCGCCGATGGCGAGTACGAACTCACGGACAATGTTTCCGTTTACGCCGAGGTCCTGCTCAATCGCAGAACCACCACGGTCAACGGCTACCGCCAGTTCTGGACTTACATTTACAACGAGGACTTCTTCTTCGGCAACCCGCTGAGCGAAGGCTGGACGGGCGCGCAGTGGTTGAGCCCGACCCCGATCACGGACCACAGCGATTCCGAGGTCGAAATCACCTACACCCGTTACGTGGCCGGCATCACCGGCGACCTGGGTGATGACTGGTTCTGGGACCTCTCCTACCAGTACAGCAAGTCGGACGGCGACTACACCGAGGACCAGATTTTCAACGACGCCATCCAGGACAACTGGTTCCGCGGCGGTTCCTGCGAGGGTACCGTGAGCTCGGTGCGCGGCGTACCGTGTGTCGACGTTCCGTGGCTGGACCCGGCTTTCCTGGCGGGTGACGTTGCTCCTGAAATTCGCGACTTCCTGTTCGGCGTCGAGGTTGGCAATACCGAGTACACGCAGTGGTCGGTCGAAGGTTTCGTTTCGGGCGAGTTGTTCGAATGGTACGCCGGCTCGGTTGGTGGCGCCTTCGGTTTCCACTACCGTGAAGACGAGATCAACGACACCCCGGGTGAAATCACCCTTGCCGGTAACGGTTGGGGCACGTCCTCGGCCGGTATCACCGCGGGTTCCGACACCACGAAGGCCCTGTTCGGTGAAATCGACCTTCCGCTGATTGTCGACAAAACCCTGTTCAAATCTCTGTCGCTGAACGCCTCCGCGCGCTGGACCGACGTCGATTCCTACGGCGACGACACCACCTACAAGGTGGGTCTGAACTGGCAGATCACGGATTCCTGGCGAATTCGCGCCAGCCAGGGCACTTCGTTCCGCACCCCGGCGCTGTACGAGCTGTACCTTGCCGACCAGACGTCCTTCGTCGGTCAGCGTTTCATCGACCCCTGCATCAGGTGGGGTACGGCGTTGGATGACGGCACGATCTCGCAAGAAGTGGCCAATCGGTGCGCCGCGACCGTGGATGAGCCCCTGGTGGGTGATCCGGTCTATCCCAACGGCCTTCCGCCTGATTTCACCGGCGGCACGATTACCGCAACCGTGATCAGCGGCGGCGGTTTCGGTGTGCTCGAGGCGGAAACGTCCGAATCGAACACCATCGGTATCGTCTGGCAGCCCGATTTCGCCAACCTCAGCGTGTCGCTGGACTACTTCGACATCGAGGTCAACGACCAGGTCGACCAGATCGGCCCGGGCGGCATCGTCGGCGGTTGCTACAACTCCGAGTTCTGGCCAACCGATCCCCTGTGCGGCCTGTACGATCGCAGCGGCCTCAACGGCGGTATCGACAACATCCGTGACAGCTTCATCAACGTCGCCACGCAGACCAACAAGGGCTATGACTTTGCGCTGAAGTGGGTTACCGATGCATGGGGCGGCAGCTTCGACGTCGACCTGCAGACGACCTACCAGACCGAGGCCATTACGGCCCTGTTCGAAGACACCGTGCGTGACAACAACGGCGAATTCGGCGATCCGGAATGGGTCGGCAGGTTGTGGCTCACCTACGACCGGAACGACTGGTCGTACTTCTGGGGCATGGACTATGTCGGTGAGGTGTCCAACCACGAGTCTTACGGCGCCGGTGAGTATGCCGACACGACGACCTACCGCGGTGAAACCGTGCGCGTGGTGCTGGCTGCCGACGCGGTCCTCTACCACACCTTCTCGGTTACCAAGTTCATTGAAAGTGTGGACATGAAAGCCGTGCTGGGTGTGCGCAACGCGCTGAACGAGGAGCCGCCGCGGGTCACCACGGCTTCGCTCGGCGAGCTGAGCACCGCCGGTTGGTCGGCGTTCTATTCGCAGTACGACTTCTACGGTCGCACCTTCTATGCCAACCTGAGTTGGAACTTCTGAAAAGTCAGGCTCATTAAGAAAGGTGAAGAATACCGGCGTTTGCCGGTATTCTTCTATACAGGCCAGTAAAGGTAAGGTGTCATGCCCAGAATCGTCGCCAAGGGCGATAACCTGAACGAACTCAATGCTCAATTCGAGCAGCAGCCGCTGCGCGAACCCGTGTTCCTGAACAGTGTGCCGAAGTGCGGAACTCACCTGTTCCGTAACATCGTCAGGATGTTTGTACCGGTGAAGCAGCAATACCATAGGGCGTTCATCCAGATCCCGGTGTTGCATCAGCACCTCGGTGCTTTTACCCGGGCCAGGCCCATGCTGAGCTGGGGGCACCTGCTGTTCACGGACAGTTCCGCCATCGCGCTGCAGGGCGTTCGGCACACGGTATTGGTGCGGGACCCGTATACCTGGGTCCTGGCCAGGGCCCGGTTCTTCCTGTCGGACACCTTCCAGGGGCAGATGGACCATCTCAAGGGCGGTCGCGTATCGGTCGAGGAAGTGCTGAACATGATGATTTTCGGCATCTACGACAAAGCTCCGCCGATGCTTGATATCTACATGCACAATGCGGCTGCCTGGATGGGCACCGACGTCACGATACTCAAGATGGAGGAGTTGGTGGCGGCCGTCAGGAATCTCGAGTCGGACGGGGCTGAGAGTTATTTTCGAAAGACCATGGCCCTGTGCGGTATCGATCCTTTGCCGGAAGACTGGCGCGAAAGAGTCCGTGTCGGCTCCGATCGAAAGCAGAGCGGCACGGCACGCGAAAACCTTGCTGGACAGGCTGCCGGCGTGCCCGACGAATTGCCCGATACGCAGAAGAAGCTGGTCGATTTCGCCATACCCGGCATCCGGGAATTACTGGGTTACGCTTAAAAACGCCGTTTCCAACCGGTTTTTCCCTGTAGGAGGCCCCTTGGGGCCGAACAAAAAAAGTTCTGAACCCGGCCGCGCCGCCGCACGCCCCCTTCCAGGGGGATGCTCGGGCACGTCCTTGTGTCGCTCGGTCTGAGCCCATCCAGGGCTCATACGCCCCTGGAAGGGGGCATGCGACAGCCCGGCCTGGAGTGGAGCGTCAAAGGTTTAACGCACTTGCATTGAGGTCGGCCCCAGGGGCCTCCTGCAGGAGGGATAAAGCGCCGGCGCTACTGGTACAGCAGCAGCGGTTCGGCTTCCTGGCGCCACATGGACTCGTCCGCACGTGCCAGGGCGTCCAGGTCGCCGGGCTCTGCGTCCGGATCATCCACCCATTCGCGCAGCAGCTCGCTGCCGTTGATCACGTCGATGGCCAGACGGTCGTGCTCGTACTCGTAAGCAAAATCCCGCCACAGTTCGTAGTCAGGCGAGATCCGGCGGAGTGCCTTGAGGGCCAGCGCCACCAGGCGCCAGGGTTTGAACGTCTGCGGGTCGTAAAAAGGGCCGTCGACGTGAATCTGGATCCCACCGCACATTGCGCCCGCGTGTTTGTGGAACGTGGGTTCGAACCAGCACTCGCGCAGACGGCAGCCCTCCAGCCACGATGGCGCCATGCGGTGCATTTCCTCCCGTAGCCGGCGTGGCTCGATATCCGGCGCGCCGAACAGTTCCAATGGATGCGTGGTGCCGCGGCCCTCCGAGAGCGTGGTGCCCTCCAGCAGCACGGTGCCGGCGTAGCAGCGCGCCATCCAGGGGTTGGACGCATTCGGGCTGGGGTTGACCCAGGCGCGCTCTTGCAGGGGCCAGCCGTGGCCCGGCGCTGCGGTGGCTTGCCAGCCCTCCATCCCGATCACCTGGTAGTCCACGTTGAGGCCATTGTGCCGAATGAACCAGTGACCCATTTCACCGAGGGTGAGGCCGTGGCGCATCGGCATCGGGCCGGCCCCGACGAAACTTTCCCAACCCGCGCGCAGGGTCAATCCCTCGACCGGACGGCCGGCCGGGTTGGGGCGGTCCAGTAAAACGACGGCCTTGCCGTGTTCGGCCGCGGCTTCGAGCAGGTAGAGCAGGGTCGTGATAAAGGTGTAGATACGGCAACCCAGGTCCTGCAGGTCGACCAGCAGCACGTCGAATTGGGCCATCATCTCGCGGGTTGGCCGCCGCACGTCGCCGTACAGGCTGTATACCGGAATGCCGTGCACGGGGTCGAGGAAATCTTCCGACTCGATCATGTTGTCTTGCTTCTCGCCCCGCAGGCCGTGCTGGGGCCCGAAGGCGACGGCAAGCGTAAAGTCCTCGAGCGCGGCAAGCGCGTCCATCGAGTGGCCCAGTTCACGCGTCACCGACGCCGGGTGGGCCAGCAAGGCCACTCGCTTGCCGGTCAGCCGGGCGCGCAACCCGGGTTCGTCGAGCAGGCGGTCTATTCCAAATTGCATCGATCCACTCCTGACGAAACGGGGATCACCGATCGGTCGGTGCGCTCATCGCGCGTTGGAGAAACTGCATCATCTGCATCCCGATCGGATTCTCGGGGTGCGATGTCACCATGGCTTCGACCAGCGGCACGGCCCGCTCGAACAATCCCCGCTTGATGTAGTGGTCAGCCAGGCCGTATTGGTAGTCCAGGTTCGCGGGCTCCAGGCTCAGCGCCTGGATCAGTTTCTGCTCCGCACGACCGATATCGCCCTGCTGCTGGTATAGCAAGCCGAGGTTGTAGTGAATGCGCGAGCTTCCCGGTAATCCTTCCGAGGCCTGGGCCAGGAACGGCAAGGCTTCGCCGGCGCGCTGCATTTCTACCAGGAGCAGGCCCAGCGAGTACGCCAGGTCATACATTTCCGGTTGCGATTCGACGACCTCGCGCAGCAAGGCCTCGGCACGGTCGTTCTCACCACGCTGGTTGTACAGCAGTGCCAGGTTGGCCTTTGCCGGGTAGAACTGGTTGTCGATCCGGATGGCGTTTTCGTAGGCATCGATCGCCCGTTCCGGCTGGCCCAGGTTGCTGTAGAGGTTGCCCAGGTTGTATCGGCCGAAGGGGAAATCGGCGGAGTAGCGCATGGCGTCCTCGTATTCCGCCAGGACGATCGACAGGCGTTCCTTTTGGGGGATGTCCAGCTGCTCGCTGAGGGCGCCCGCCAGCCGGCTGGCGGCCTCGATCCGCACGCCCCGGACCGGATCTTCCAGCGCCCGCGCGAGTTTTCGCGCCAGGGAACGGGAATCCGGGTCGTTCAATACCTGGAGCGCGGCATGGCGAATCAGGGGCTCTTCATCGACCCGCGCGAGGTCGAGTGCCGGGCGTGACACGTCGTGAGAGTAGTTGCGGCCGAGCAACACGACAGCGGTTGCCCTGACGTTCACAGGGTACAGGTCGTCAAAGGCCATGTTGGCAAGGTCTGCCGCTGCACCGGGCTCGCTGCGCCGGCCACGGAACAGGACATCGCCGTAGTGGGACGTATCGCCCGGGCCGTACCATTCGATCGCCTTGGCCTGGGACCACTCGGCGTCCTCGTCGACGTGGCAGCGCAGGCAGGCATCCGGCGAACCGGTCTCGGCCGCCAGCCGCGGGTTCGGCACGCGGAAGCTGTGATCCGGGCGGTAATCATTGCCCATGTAATAGCGGCCGGGCATGTGGCAGGTTTCGCACTGCGCGCCGGTTCCGACGGCCCAGAGAACGTCACCGTTCGCAGAGCGGATCGGCTCGCCTTCCTCGCCCTCCTGTTTGTGGAAATGGTGCTCGTACGTGTCGTACTGCGCCTCGCGATGGCACTGAGTGCACAGGAGATTTCCTTCGAGCACGCGCTCGACGCTGTGAGGGTCGTGGCAGTCGCTGCACATCACGCCCCGGTCATACATTTTGCTCTGGATGAAGGAACCGTAAACGTACACCTCGTCGAGTATCTGGCCGTCGGCGTAGTAGAGGCCTTCGTCCAGCAGCGCGGGCAAGAAGGAATGCATTAATTCGGTCTCGGTATGGTTGAGGTCGTCGAGCGAGGCGCGGCGGGAATGGCAGGGGGCACACAGCTCGACGAGCTCTACGCTTTCTATGTCCGAGGTCTTCAGCACCAGCTCGTAGTTCTCTTTAGCGGGTCGCGCCATGTCCGGCATCTGGGCCCACGTGACGTGATCCGAGCCTGGCCCGTGACACGCTTCGCAGCCGACGTCGATGTCTGACCAGGTGGTGTCGTAACTGTCGGTTTCCGGGTCGTAATTTTTTTCCAGGTTCGTGGAATGGCACTGGGCGCACATTCCGTTCCAGTTCTGTGCCGCGTTGGTCCAGTAAAGCCAGTCGTCGGGTGCGATGTCTTCGTCCGGAGGTACTCGGAACCACTTTTCTTCCTCCGTGTCCCAGGCAATCGGGAGGGTTTGCAGGCGCCCGCCCGGGAACGGCACCAGGTATTGCTGGAGCGGCGTCCAGCCGAAGGTATGGGTGATTTCGAATTCGCCCATTTCGCCACCTGGGCCGTTCGTGTAGACGAAGAATCCTCCGTCACGCCGAAAAAATCGTGAGGTGATACCGCGGTGGGAAAACTCCGAGTTGTCGAAGTCGCCGCGCACGGTTGTTTCATTCGCCACGTCCATGGCGAGATCGTGGTGCGAGCCTTCCCAGTTGTCCCATTCCGGCAGATGGCAATCCTTGCATTCAACGCTGCCCACGAATTGCGGTGCGTTGGCGTTGGAGTCCGGCTCTGCCTCGTGTCGGTCGATCAGCCAATAGGCGGGCAAGGCGATCACGACGAAGGCCGCGGCCGCCAGCGCAAGCCATTCCCAACGACCGGTGTTTTGATGGGTTGCGCTCATGCGCGCCCCGGATAGACCGCTTGGGCAGCTTCGAAACCGACGCGCTTGGTTCGTTTGCCCGTATCGACGAGCACCTGTCCGTTTTCGATACGGATGTCGAACAGGTCCAGGGCGCGGGGGGCGGGAGGAGCCAGCACCTCGCCGTTGATGCTGAAGGCCGAGGCGTGGCAGGGACAGACAAAGCGCTTCTCGTCATCCACCCACGGCACCGTGCAGCCCAGGTGCGTGCAGGTGCGGGACAGGGCGAGAAAGCCGCCGTTGTCGAGCCGGGCCAGGTAAAACTTTCCGCGCACGAAGGCCGTTACCGAACCCGGGTCAAAAGCATCCACGGAACCGGCGGCGATGACGGCATCGGCTGTATTCTCCGCGAAGCGTTGCTCTCGGGGTTTCAGGAAGCGGCTGATGAGAAAACCGATTTCAGCCAGCGACAGGGCGCCAACGCCAACCCAAAGGGCGTTGAGGAAAGTGCGGCGTGACGTTTTCTTTTCTTGCATTGCCATTATCCCGGCCAGACCAACTGCATGCCTGCGCCCCGGAACCAGGTGCCGATCAGCGTCAGGGTCAGGAAGGCGGATGTCAGAAAAGTAAAGAGTGCCTGCACCGCTTCCGACTTGCTGGCGTCCAGGGCCTTTTTGATCATCGCGTAGAAGCCGGCCACCACGGCCACGATGGCGAGAAACGGTATCAATCCGTTTCGCAGCACGGTGGGCGGAGACGCCGTGTCGGCGGACAGAACCGCTTCGCTGAGCAAAACGCCGCCTGCGGTCAGCAGGCAGCCCGCGATGGCGGCGGCGAGCACCGTGCGTCGTCCGCGTTTCGATCCGAACCAGACCCCGGTCGCCGGTGCGTCGTGCCGCAGGTAGGGCAGGCACAGGAGAAAGGCCAGCAGGCAGGCCGGGATCACCAACGCTGCGAAGAGGGGATGCAGATGCATCAAAATTTCCTGGATGCCCATGAAAAACCACGGTGCCTTGGTGGGGTTTGGGCTCATTCCGGGATTGGCCTGCTCGGCCAGCGGCGCATCGAGGGTCATCGACAGCGCCAGCATGGCCGCCACGACCAGCAGGGCTGCGGCTGCCTCCCGCGTCACCAGGTGCGGAACGGTCCGAACCATGGGTAACGGCGAGGTCAGGCGTTCGTCCGGGGCGCGGCGCACCACGATGCCGTGGGCCATTCGAATCCGCCAGAAGTGGAACAGCACCAGGAACACGAGGCTCAAGGGCAGGATCGCGGTATGCAGGGCGTAAAAATTCAGCAGCGTGGCCGGGCCTGGCTCAGGGCCGCCCAGGATCAGTTCTTTCAACGGGGTTCCGATGCCCGGAACGTAGTCGAGCAGGGACGTGCTGATGGTGACCGCCCAATAGGATATCTGGTCCCAGGGCAGCAGGTATCCGGTGAAGTTCGACAGCAAGACCAGCGCCATCAGCGCCAGCCCAATGATCCAGTTGAACTGGCGCGGGCCGTGGAATGCCCCGGTGTAAAAAACCCGCAGCAGGTGCAGAAAGGCCGTGACGAGCAGGGCATAACCGCTCCATCGATGCAGGTTGCGCAGCAACTGGCCGAACGGCACTTCACTGCCGATGTACACGATGGAAGCGTAGGCGTGAGTCGCGCTGGGTTCGTACACGAATTTGAGCATCAGCCCGCTCAGAATCAGCATCACCAGGAGCACCGTGGAGGCCACGCCCAGGTAGGCCGTAAGCGCAAAGCCGATCGAACGTTCCGGCACCTCGGCCGGCCGAAAATGCAGCAGGAAATTCCTCAGGTATTTCCGCGGGTCGTTCGATGACGAATTGGTGACCGGGCCGCTGCCTCTGATCGAGGCCCAGACACGCTGAAGGGTGCTCAAGAGAATCGATTCCAATGCAATGTCAAAGACGCATTGTACCTGCTCGCAAGAACCGCCGCGAGAGCGCTATGATAGGGTTGCGCGCTGCGTGCAGGCAGGCGTGACCCCGGGCCCCGCCTGGGAGAAAGCGCCGTTAACACGGGCCCGCCACCGGGCGAAACGCTGGTTCGAAAAACTCTGCATGAGGAGCCTCGCTTCCCTGCTCCCGTCTACGGCTCAGTGTTGCTTCTCTCGCTAGAGCGAGCAGCTCATGTCTTCGCCGCAGCACATCGGTGATTTGATCTTGCCGTGGCCGTTGGGACACTCGGAAATCTGAACTTTGTGTCCGTCTTCGAGTTCGAGTGAGGCATCGGTGAGGGGAGCATCGCAGTGCCCGCAGGTGGCATTGACGCTCATTCCGCATTTTTTACATTCGTAGGTGGCCATGGTCATGCTCCGGGTGAGTGGTAATCCACCCAAGCATAGGCACTGGAAAGCACTTTGTGAAGAGCGGTCGGTCTTAGCGGTTAAGCACTCGCCGAAACCAGGAGCGCTCACGCGTCACGGATGCTGGTTCCGGCTCGTTGCCATCGTAGCGGGATGCATTTGCTGGCGAGTCTTTGATGAAATCTTCCATGGCGGTGGGCGTCGCGATCACGTTGCCGCGGCTGACGCAGACCTGGTAAGCGGTGAAGTTGCCGACACCGACCACGTTACGCAAAGGAACCGCGTTGAATTGTGTCTGTCTCAGTTCGGCGTTGATCATGACTTCACTCCTTGGGTCTTGCGTGTCTTCCATGGTGTTGCGTCGTGCACTAGGAATAAAGCAAGACCCATGCCAACGAAGGGCTTGTCATGCTTCGACATAAAAAAGATAGCAATTACAGTAAGATAGAAAATCCAACAACGTTTTCGAATGAATCGAGAATCGGTGTGTCGCCCAGAGACTGACAGGCTTCGGCAGTTGTATGGTCAAATTTTGTCAGTCGATGTTGCGCGGTTGAACACTCCATCGCCGGTCCGATGCATCCAATCCCCCCAACGCTTGTGGTAAGTTGCCGGCACCATGAATGTAAACGGACGTCCCTATCGCACGATCTGGGCTGCCGATGACGGCGTGAGCGTCGAAATCATCGATCAGACCCGGCTTCCGCACGAGTTTCACGTGCATCGCCTGACGACGCTGGAAGACGCCTGCGAGGCGATTGCCCGAATGCGCGTGCGGGGCGCTCCCCTGATCGGCGCCACGGCGGCCTGGGGCATGGCGTTGGCGATGGCGGCCGACAGTCGCCCGGAGCACCTGCAACGCGCGCGAGCCGCCTTGCAGGCCACGCGTCCGACCGCGGTCAACCTGGCCTGGGCCCTGGAGCGCGTATCGGCAGTATTGATCGAGACAGATACCGGCGACCGCTACGCGACCGCACGCCGGCTGGCCATGGAACTGTGCGACGAGGACGTGGAGATCAACCGGAGAATCGGTGAGCACGGGTTGCAACTGATCGAAGGCTTTTGGAACCGCGGGAACGGCAAAGTGTTTCACATTCTGACGCACTGCAATGCCGGCTGGTTGGCGACCGTCGATTGGGGCACGGCCCTGGCGCCGATCTACCGCGCCCACGACGCCGGAATTCCGGTTCATGTCTGGGTGGACGAGACCCGGCCGCGCAACCAGGGCGCGGCGCTGACGGCCTGGGAGTTGGCGGCGCACGGCGTGCCGCACGACGTGATCGTCGACAACGCCGGTGGCCACCTGATGCAGCATGGGCAAGTGGACCTCTGCATCGTGGGCACTGACCGCACGGCGGCGTCGGGTGACGTCTGCAACAAGATTGGTACCTACCTCAAGGCCCTGGCGGCGAGCGACAACGGTGTGCCGTTTTACGTGGCCCTTCCCGGACCGACCATCGACTGGTCAATCGAAGACGGCCTCACCGGGATACCGATCGAGGAACGCGACGCCGACGAGGTGACGGAGGTCTCCGGACGGCTGCCGTCGGGAGACCACGGCGTCGTGCGGATCATCCCCGAGGGCGTGTCAGCAAGAAATTTCGCGTTCGACGTGACGCCATCACGCCTGGTGACGGGGCTGATCACCGAGCGTGGTGTCTGCGCAGCGAGCCGTGAAGGACTGTCGACGCTTTATCCCGAGCGGTCCAGGGCCGCGTTCTGAGCGCGACCTTCAAGTCCCCATCACGGCCTTGATCTCCATGAATTCCTCTAGGCCGTGCATGCCCCATTCGCGACCGTTACCCGATTGCTTGTAGCCGCCGAACGGTGCGGCTGCATCGGAGGGTGCGCCGTTGAGGTGCACGTTTCCGGCGCGCAGCTGACGCGCCACCACAAGGGCCTCATCGCGACTGCCCGCCCAGACATAGGCTGATAATCCGTACTCAGTATCGTTGGCGATGGCGATGGCCTCGGCCACCTCGCGATAGGGAATGACGCACAGGACCGGGCCGAATATCTCCTCGCGCGCGACCGCCATGTCGTTGTGCACCTCGCTGAAGACAGTGGGCCGGACGAAGTAGCCGGTTTCCAGGCCAGGTGGCTTGCCTGGCCCCCCCGCTGCGACGTTTGCACCCTCTTCGAGGCCCTTTCGAATGAACCCCTGGATGCGCCGGTATTGGCGCTCGCTGACGACGGGCCCGATATCCGTATCGGGATCCGCCGGGTCGCCCGGACGGGTGGCCTCGGCGACCGTGGCGGCCACGGCGACGGCCTCCTCGTAGCGGTCCTTTGGAACGAGCATGCGGCTCGGTGCGTTGCAGGACTGACCCGTGTTGTGAAACATCAGGCGTGCGCCGTCAGCCACCGCCTCTTCGAGCGGGGCGCTGTCGAGGATGATGTTGGGGGATTTTCCGCCCAGTTCCTGGGCCACGCGTTTGACCGTGTCCGCCGCCGCTTTCGCCACCTGGACGCCGGCTCGTGTGGACCCGGTGAAAGAAACCAGGTCGATGTCGGGATGCGCACAAAGCGCGGCACCCACCCCGGCCCCGTCACCGTGCACGAGGTTGAAGACGCCCGCGGGCACGCCGGCCTCGTCGAGGATCTCTGCCAATATGTCGGCATCGGCCGGGGCGATTTCGCTGGGCTTGAGCACCATGGTGCAACCGGCGGCAAGCGCCGGGGCCACCTTGCACAGCACCTGGTTGATCGGCCAGTTCCAGGGTGTGATCAGAGCGCAGACTCCGATCGGCTCCCGCAGTTCGGTGTACCCGTCTTTGATTTCTTCCAACGAAATTTCCGCGAGCGCGTTCCTTGCGGCCTTGATTTGCGACAGCCCGGAGCCGGTTTGTTCCTTCCTTGACATGCGGGCCGGCGCGCCCATTTCCGCGGTGATGGCCATCGCGATGTCATTCCAGCGTGTTTTGTAGACCGCCATGATGGACTCGAGCAATTCGATGCGCGGCGCGGTGCGCCATTGCCCGTAATCCTCAAAGGCGGCCCGGGCGGCAGCCACGGCCCGCTCGACGTGTTCGCCGGAACCGTAGGCTACGCGGCCGGCAGGACGTTCGGTGGCGGGATTGATGAACTCGTGCACCGGGCCGGATTTCACAGGCATCCATTCACCGTCGATGTAGAAGCGCGTGCAGTCGTACATGGGTCACTCCGGGGGAACCTGGGTTGCGGCTCCACTATATAGAGTGACGATCCGCTGTCCAATTAACCGGTCCGCTGGCAAACGGGGGAGAACGCGATAGAATTCGAGCCTTACCCGACGTGACCGTGAAATGACAGACGACGCCCACCAGAAGCGTGCTTGCGATACCCGGTGCTTGACCGACTGCATCGGCGCCGTCCTGGCCGGTGGCCGCTCGCGTCGGATGGGCGGGGGACGCAAAGCGCTGCTTCCGCTTGTGGGGAGGCCGCTGATCAGACACGTGCTGGACCGACTCGAGCCGCAGGTCGATACCGTGGTGCTGAGCGTAGACCGGGCTTCCGATGCGCTGGGCCGATTGGGCCCCGAGCAGGTGCCGGACATCAACCCGGGCAGTAACGGCCCCCTGGGTGGCCTGGCCGCGGTGCTCCACCATGCAGAGCGTGGGGGATACACCTGGCTACAGCTTGCGCCCTGTGATGCGCCCTTCATACCGATGGACCTGTCTTTGCGGCTGCGCGAACACGCGGAGCGCGAAGGCTGTGATGTGGCGCTCGTACGCCAGGGCGGGCGGCTGCAGCCGGTCTTCTCGATCTGGCATGTCTCGATGCGGCCTGCATTGGAGGACGCCGTGAAGGTGGAGGGAATGGGAGGATTCAAGGCGTTTCTCGACTCCCGCACGCACGGAGTTCTCGATTGGCCCGACGCTGATGGCAAGCCATTTTTCAATATCAATGACCGCCGGGCGCTCCGAGAAGCGGAACGCCTGATGGTCGGGGATTCTAAGGAGACAGCATGATCAGTGTTGATGAAGCCATCGGCCGTTTATTGGCCAGCAGCAGCTGTCTTGCAGCCGGTGAAACGGTGGCCTTGCGTCACTCACGCGGCCGCACCCTGGCCGAAGAACTGGTGTCCCCGCTGGATGTCCCACCGGCCGACAACAGCGCGATGGACGGCTACGCCCTGCGCCATGGGGATTGGCAAGGCCCGCAGTCGCCCCTGTCCATCAGTCAACGGATCACCGCGGGTTCGCCCCCCGCTGCTTTGCAGCCGGGGACGGCCGCTCGAATTTTCACCGGAGCCGAGACGCCTGCAGGCGCCGACACCGTAGTGATGCAAGAGCAGTGTGCCGAGGCGGACGGCCAGGTTCTCGTTTCCGAGCTTCCGCGCGAAGGCGCCAATATCCGGCGCCGGGGGCAGGACGTGCGGCACGGCCAAGTGGTTCTCCACGCGGGTCAGCGCCTGAAACCTCAGGACGTCGGTCTGGCCGCTTCGCTGGGCCTGGCGGAGGTGCCGGTGCGGCGGCGGTTGCGTGTTGCCGTCCTGTCGACCGGCGATGAACTCGTAGACCCCGGCCAGCCGGCCGGCCCCGGTCAAATCTACAATTCCAATCGGTTCATGCTGAACGCCCAGCTCGAGGCCTGGGGCTTCGATGTGATCGACCTGGGGGTCGCTCGGGACACGTTTGCAGCCGTCGAGTCGCTGATGCGAGAGGCGGCGGAGGCCGCCGACGTGATCGTGACAACGGGCGGCGTGTCGGTGGGCGAGGAGGACCACGTGAAGGCAGTGGTCGACCGGCTCGGCGCACTCGACCTGTGGCGGATTGCCGTCAAGCCCGGCAAGCCTTTCGCTTTCGGGCGGGTGGGTGACACCCCGTTTCTCGGCCTGCCCGGAAACCCGGTCTCGGTTTTCGTCACGTTGCTGGTTGTGTCCCGGCCCTTCCTGTTCGCCTGCCAGGGAATTGCGCAGACCGGTGTGAGGTCCGTCTCGGGCAAGGCCCTGTTTTTCAAGAAAGCCAGCTGGCGCGAGGAGTACATCCGCGTGCGTTCGACGCCCGACGGGTTGGTTCCTTACGAGAACCAGAGCAGCGGTGCACTGTTCTCGACGTGCTGGGCAGACGGGTTCGTGCGCCAGCCAACGGATGAGGAGATCAGGCACGGCCAAACCGTGGCCTATTTGCCGTTTTCCGTTTACGCCTGACCGCGGTCCGAGTCTTCAAGTGCCACGGAGCAGATATGCCGGCTGATCGGGATGGCCGAGGTCGCGGCGGGCGAGGGCGCGTTACCGACATGCAGGGTGCGCGGTGACCGCTCGAGAAGGAAGTCGTGAATCATGCGGCCATCGTGGTCGACTGCTTGCGCGCGCACCCCGGCAGGATGCGGCAGGAGGTCTTCCAATTCCAGCCCCGGACAGTACTTGCGAACCTGCTTGAGGTAGCCCCGCTTCCACGCCGAATTCCAGCCCTCGCGAATGCCTGCTCCCAGGTTACGGCCGGCCAGCTTCCACCATCCCGGGTATCGCAACATCTCAGCGGTGTCCGGCAGGCTGAAGGAATACTTTTCATATCCTTCGCGCTTCCAGCCCTGAACCGCGTTCGGCCCCACCGTGATCGAACCGTCGATCTGGGGCGTGAGGTGCACGCCGAGGAACGGCAATGAGGGATCGGGCATCGGGTAAACGAGGTGGGCGACCAGGTTCGATCGTTCCGGTCGGAGCCGAAAGTACTCGCCGCGGAACGGGACGGTCCGGAAGGGAATATCCAGTCCCTGCAAGCGAGCCAGACGATCGGCCTGCAGGCCGCCGCAGACGATCAGGCGGCCGGTTTCGAGTGACCGGCCGCCCAGCGACAGGCGGACACCGTCGGACCGCTCCTCGATGCCGGTGACCTCTGTGCCCAGGCGAGCCTCGCCCCCGCGGCGCCGAAATTCTTCGAGCATGGCGCGGGTGATGGCCGGGTAATCGGTAATGGCCGATTCCTGGACGAGAATTGCAGCCAACCCGGTCACCTCCGGCTCGAGGCTCCTGATGGCCGGACCGTCGAGAAGGCGGGGTTCCAGGTCGTTGGCGCGGCATCGCTCCAGCAGGGCGTCGAGACGGTTGCGCTCTGCCGGCGTGGTGGCGACGATTAGCTTGCCGGTGGTGCGGTACGGGACCGCGTGCTCGCGGCAGAAAGCCCGGGTTGCCTCGACGCCGGCGCGACAGAAGCGCGCCTTCAGGCTGCCGGGCTCGTAGTACACGCCGGCGTGCACCACGCCGCTGTTGTGGCCGCTCTGGTGCGATGCGGGGGAAGATTCCTTTTCAATGACCCGGATACGCGCCTTGGGGCGACGTCGGATCAGTTCCAGTGCGGTTGCGGCGCCGACGATGCCGGCGCCGATGATCACGAATTCGTGGTCATGATCCATGCAAACACCCCGCGGTCGGGGTTGTCATCGGGTGGGGTCTGAGCCCTGCCGGTTCAGGAGCGGGCGCAGACGCCGGATCCGGATTCGGTCCTTGAGACCTGTATCCAGCCTTCAGCGTCAACACGGATCACTTTCGCGCGCGAATTGAGTCCTTCATGGCAAATGTGGAATTCGCCTTGCTCCTCGCCATCGCTGGGGACCAGCCCGGCCAGTGTGAAGCCCGCGACGTCATGAACCGCACCGATTGCGACCACGCGCACGCGGGGGCTGGGTGACTTGGAGGCCTCGATAAATTCGATTTCCTGCACGGTGCCGTCCCCGTTGCCGTCGCTGTAAACCAGCCAGCCGTGGTTCCAGTTACCGTCGTTGCGGCAGAATCGGCCGTTGGAGCTTGGGCAGACCTTGACAGTGCTGTTGCGCTTCAAGGCCTCCCCCTTGGCGAGGTTGAGGCTCGACGCAAGGTCAGAGGACGCCGCCTTGAGCCGGTAGTGCTCGAGAACCATGGAAGAACTGGGCACGCTGATCATCACGACGATCGCGATGGCGGCGAGGATAATCAGCAGTTCGATGACGGTCAATCCATGCTGCCGGCGTTTATCGATGTTCATGACTCAATGCTCCGCGTGTCTTGCTATCGGACCTCTACCGTTTCGCTGACGCTTTCGTCAACTCGCGATACCAGCGTGATGGTGCCGGGGTTGCGCACCAGGCCGCGTTCGTCAAATTCAAAGGAGGCCTGGTCAGCGACCAGCTCGATATCTTCGGGAAGGCGGTAATCCGGGATGCCGACGCCGTCCGCGCTGCCTGAACGGATGAACTTCAACACCTGCGACGCGTCGCCGGACTGCCGGGAAATTTTCAGGGCGACGTCTTTCTCGTTCATGCGCGCTGAATTGCGTGCCGACGTGATGGAATACTCGACGTTTTCGACGGCTGCCAGCATGTCGGCTTTGGCCGTGGCCCCCCCCATCGACGGGATCGCGAACGAAAGCACGATGACCAGAAGAGCGATCACCAGCAGGATCTCGACGAGTGTGACCCCCTTGGATCGGTGAAGCGAATTCAGGCGTGAATAAGTGTTCATTATAGCTACGGCTCCCTTGAATATCTGTCTGTCGCGGTGGGCCTCCACATGGTTGCCGACCGTCGCCAATCCGTAGCGATAAGTGACTTTCCTTGAGTCAGACCCAGTATAAACAATGGCGGAATATAATCAGATACTTGCGGCAACCACTTATCGGGCGGTTGGTACCTTTCGCCCGTGACAGGCTATGATCCGCCTAAGAAATGGAACCAAGGGCAACTCGGAACAATCGAATGAACATGCGAATACTCCTCTTGATGATCTGTCTTTTCCCCGGGATTTTGTTGGCTGATGCACGCCAGGTCGATGATTTCCGGTGGGAAGGCGTTGAGCGCGTGGTGGCGGTGGGCGACATCCACGGCGACTATGGGAACTACATGGCTACCCTGCGAGCCGCCGGCCTGGTCGACGAGAAAGGCAAGTGGGCCGGTGGTGACACGCATTTCGTGCAGGTGGGAGATCTGCCCGACCGGGGCCCCGATACACTGAAGATCATCGACCACATCACCAAGCTCGCGAGACAGGCAAAACGCCAGGGCGGGCGGGTGCACAGCCTGATCGGCAACCACGAAGTGATGAACGTCACCGGCGATCTGCGCTATGTCCACCCGGGCGAGTACGCGGCGTTTGCAAACCGCCGCTCAGCGGAGTTGCGTGACCGCTATTTCGACCTGTTCATGGAGCGCGTCGAGGAACTCGATCCGGAGGCCTTCGCCCGGTTGCCGGAGGATTTCAGGGTGAAGTGGGAAGCCGATCACCCGCTTGGCTGGCTGGAGCACCGCCAGGCCTGGGACCCGCAATGGAACGATGAGGCAGAGTATGCCGACTGGGTGTTCGACAGAAAGATTGCGATTCTCATCAACGACAGCGTGTTTGTGCACGGCGGGATCAGCCCCTATTTTTGTGGAAATTCACTCGAGGACCTGACGCAACGCGCGGTAAAACTGATGAAAAATTACAATCCTGAGGCGCCCGGACTGCTCGAGGACTCCAACGGCCCGCTTTGGTACCGGGGGCTTTCGGGCGGCGAGCCCGAGGCCTCACTCGAATCCGTGCAGGCCATTCTCGATCAACACGATGCCCGCAGGATCGTGGTGGGCCACACGCCGACGCTGGGCGTGATCTGGCCGCGCTATGACGGCAGGGTCGTGCAGATCGATACGGGCATCTCGAGCTATTACGGCGGCTACGTCGCCTACCTGGAAATCACGCCCGAGGGTGTTTTCGCCGGCTACCCCGACGGCAAGTTACCGCTGCCCTCCGAGGATGGCAACAGGGTCGAATACCTGGAGCAGGTCATCGCGATGGACGCGGAAAACCCGAATCTTCAAAAACGCCTGAAAACGATCACGCAGCCCTCGGCGCCCGATCCGGAGGTCTCCGCGGAGGAAGGGCAAGAGAAGGCGCAAGAGCCGGCCGAGCCCGTGCCTATTTGCGGCACTTCATGACGACCCGGCGTTCGAAGTCGCCATCGTCCTCGAGGATGTCGTAGAAGCGTTCGATAAAGCGCAGCGCTCGTTTCTTGGAGCGTGCATTCAGGCGCTCGTCACTGTCGAAAACCGCCAGGATGTCCGCTTTCTTGTCCAGGAATTTCTGGCGCGCCGCGGGCAACGTCTCGCTGTGGGCGCAGTAACCGCGGTACAACCGCTGGGTCACCGAGTTGATCCCCAGGCCTTCTGGCGGCGCGGCGTAGGGAGCGTCCACGATGCCGGAAGCATCGAAATCGTAGGCGACCGGCCAGATCATGTCTCCCTCTTCAAACGGACGGGGCGCCACAAGCTTGACGTTGTGGCAGCATTCCTTCGGGTCCGGGCCCGCCAGCGCGGACCAGTCCGTGTTGCCGATCATGTACTGGAACAATGCAAATTCGCTTGACGTGGGCTTTTCCAACTGAGACGTGCGAACGCGCGGAATCTCGAGCTTTCTGAGGTCGTTGCGTTTTCCGACGTCGCTGTCGTCCTCGATCAGGAAGGCGAAACGGTCTTCCTCGTCGCGCCCGCCCTCGCTATCCTTGTAGGTGACCGACAGGGGTCGTACACGGAAACTGAAATCCGTTATCTGGTTATACATCCGGTAGGCAAGCATCTCCAGGATGTAGTACTGGTCACTACGGTCGGATTTCTGGCAATGCGTGACCATTTTCAACGAATCCTGTCCCCGGAACGGCGAACCGGCTACTTCTTTCTTTTCGAAACGCAGGCGTATCGGTGGCATCTTGCACACCTCCTGGCGCTTGATGCCCCGGCGTTCCACCGTGAGGTCGTGGCTCCAGTCCGTCCCGGTCGAATCGGTATACGTCAACGTGGCCGGGTAGGTGCCCTGGTACTCGCTGTTCCTCATCAGGTCTTGCCAGGGCGCCGTGATCGTCACCTCCAGGTTTCCGTCGGCGTCGAACAGCTTGGGTGCGGTGCCGTCCGGCGCAGACCAGAGCGAAGGGGAAACCGCGAGCGTGAGCATGCATAGGACGCGAACCATGGCGAGGCGGCTGTGTGGCAGGCTTCGATTCATCTGCAGACTTTCCGATTGGGATTGAAATTCATTATAGAAGATAATGGCGGGCGACCGTTTACGCTGCCTCCAATAGCGTCGTTGCGGCCCCATACGGGCCGGCGCAAGGCGCGAGGAAAAAAGTTTGGTGACTGCACATGTATGACCGGCCTCGTCGATTCTGAATGAATTTCGCGGCAACTATCGCCAAGGCCTGCCCCGGCTTGAAGCTGACCACCGAGCCCTCGGTGCTCGAGAGTCACGGCCGGGACTGGAGCGACCTCGAAGGAGGCGCGCCGTTGGCGGTCGCCTTCCCGAATTCCGGCGAGGAGGTCCGACAGCTGGTGCTGGCGGCCAGGCAGACGGCCACACCGCTGGTTCCGTCGGGTGGGCGCACCGGTCTCAGCGGCGGCGCCGTCTCGCTGGGGGGGGAAGTCGTCGTCTCCTTCGAACGAATGCGCCGGATCGGCGATTACGATCCGGTGGACCGGACGGTCACCGTGGAACCCGGGGCGATCACCCAGTCGGTACAGCAGTTCGCACTCGAACAAGGGCTTTATTACCCGGTATCGTTTGCGTCGGAGGGTTCCAGCCACATTGGGGGCAACATCGCCACCAATGCCGGCGGAATCCGCGTGCTGCGTTACGGCCTGACCCGTGACCGCGTGGCGGGCGTCAAGGTGGTCACCGGCCGCGGCGACCTGCTGGACTGCAACCGCGGGCTCGTCAAAAACGCCAGCGGCTACGATCTCCGGCACCTGTTCATCGGAAGCGAGGGCACCCTCGGGTTGGTGGTCGAGGCCACTCTCCGCCTGGTCGACCCGCCCCCCCCCAGCCGCGTGATGCTATTGGCCGTGCAGGACATGAACAGCGTGATGAACGTGTTCCGGCGTCTGCAGTCGTCTCTGGCGCTCTCGGCCTTCGAGTTCCTGGACGACCGCTCGATGTTCCACGTCCGGCGGGCCTATCAGCTGCCCGGGCCGCTGGAGGAGGACAGCCCCTGGTATGTCATCACCGAATTCGATTGCGATGGCGAGGCGGACGAGCAGGCGGCGCTGGCCTGTTTCGAATCCTGCCTGGAACGGGGTTGGGTCAGTGACGGGGTCGTCAGCCAGAGCGAGCGGCAAATCGCCGAGCTGTGGCGCTATCGCGAGGGCATCGCCGAATCGGTCGCGCCCCTGGCGCCCTACAAGAACGATCTGTCGGTCAGAATTTCTCGAGTGCCGGAATTCCTGTCACGTCTGCAGGGCCTGTTGTCAGAGCACTACCCGGCCTACGACGTGTTGCGCTACGGGCATATCGGTGACGGCAACATTCACCTCAATATCCTGCGGCCGGAACACGTCAGCCGCCAGGAATTCAAGGACCGCTGCGAGGACATCAGCCAAAAGTGCTACGAACTGACCGCGCAACTGGGCGGTTCGGCCTCAGCCGAGCACGGTATCGGCATCATCAAGGCGCCCTGGCTTGGCACGACCCGCAGCGAGGCGGAAATCGAGATGATGCGGGGCATCAAAAACGTGTTCGACCCGGACGGAATCATGAATCCCGGAAAGATTTTCGAGCGACCCGGCTGAGTCCGTACTGCCCGGGTTGTCTCGACCGGGTACAACGGCAGATGAGGACAGGTGAAAAACGGAACGCATCAAGCGAAGCGCATCGAGAAATCGACGGCTCGGACGCTCTTGGTAATGTCGCCGGTCGAGATGAAATCGACGCCGGTTTCCGCGACGACCCGAATCGTGTCGAGTTCGATACCGCCCGACGCTTCCAGGCCGATTCGGCCCTTGTATCGCTTCACGGCCTCACGCAGACGCTCGATCGGGAAGTTGTCGAGCAGCACGCGTTGCGCGCCCGACTCGAAGGCCTGATCGAGCTGCGCGAGGGTCTCCACTTCCACCTCGAGTAACAGTTCGGGCTGGTCCTGACGGGCTCGGGCCACTGCCGCCGGAATGCTCCCCGCCGCAGCGATGTGGTTTTCCTTGACCAGGATAGCGTCCCAGAGTCCGATGCGATGATTCCTGCCGCCGCCGCAGAGCACCGCGTATTTCTGGGCATGCCGCAAGCCCGGCAGGGTCTTGCGCGTATCGAGGATCTCGGCGCCGGTTCCGGCGATCGCGTCGACGTACTCGCGGGTGCGCGTCGCGGTGCCCGAAAGCGTCTGCAGAAAATTCAGCGCCGTGCGCTCGCCGGTCAGAACGGCGCGGGCCGGGCCGTGAAGCCTGCAGACCTCTTGGTCCGGGCCGATGGCTGCACCATCGTCCACCGACCATTCAATGGCGATCTTGCAATCGAGTTGGCGGAAGGTCTCGTCAAACCATGGTCTGCCGGCAAGCACCGCGGTTTCCCGGCAAATCACCCGGGTGTCCAGGCGTGCGTCGGCGGGCACCAGCGCCGCCGTGCAGTCGCCGCTACCCACGTCCTCAGACAACGCGCGTCGTACGTCGGTTTGCACCACCGCCTCGGTCGGCTTCGGTCGGCCCACTCTAAAAGTCCGTGAATTGCGTTGTGCCGATGCCCTGCTCCTCGAGCAGCACCGGTATACCATCGACCACCGGGTAAATGACCTTTGAGTCCTCGGTGATCAAGGCCTCTCGCAGGTTCTGCTCGACAGGCTCGCCGCCCACGAACTGCACGTCGCCCGCTGCGATGGCTTCGTTCAGCTTTTTCAATCGGCCGGATTCGAGGTGTGCAAGCGGGGTTTTGCTGACGGGGCAGCACAGAATTTCCAGCAGTTTTCCATCGATGGGCATGTCGGTTTCGCCTGGATTCGAACGCGCCTATTGTACAAGGGAATCGATGGCAATGGCGCGGGGCGATGGTGCCGAGGGGACGGCGATTGCTGATACAATAAGCGGTTTCGCATGACGGCAGCAGGATGAACGACGTGACTGAACAAGTGTTGGTGGGGATCATCATGGGCTCCCAGTCGGACTGGGAAACGATGAAGCACGCGGCCGATGCGCTGGACGGCCTGGGAATTCCCTACGAGACCCGCGTGGTCTCGGCGCACCGCACACCCGACCGCATGTTCGAGTACGCTGAACAGGCGGTCGAGCGCGGCCTGCGTGTCATCATCGCCGGTGCGGGTGGAGCCGCCCATCTTCCGGGAATGGTGGCGGCGAAAACCTTGCTGCCGGTGCTGGGCGTGCCGGTTCAGTCCCGCGCCCTCAGCGGCATGGACAGCCTGCTGTCGATTGCCCAGATGCCCGCCGGCATCCCGGTGGGCACCCTGGCCATCGGTGTCGCGGGCGCTACCAATGCGGGCCTGCTGGCCGCCGCGATCATCGGCAGCACCGACGCGCAGGTTCGGCAGGCGCTGGAAAACTTTCGGAGCGAGCGAACCGCGGCCGTGCTGGCGAATCCCGATCCCAGCGAGGTCTGACGTCGTGGCCCAAGACGATCGCGGGAGAATCAAAAAAATAGCAGTCTTGGGCGGCGGACAGCTGGGCCGCATGATGGGCCTCGCCGGCATCCCCCTCGGATTGGAATTCTCGTTCCTGGATCCCGCTTCGGATGCCTGCGCGGCCGTTACCGGCGAGGTCGTCCAGGCCGGGTTCGACGACGAAGCCGCCGCCCGGCGACTGGCGGGCCGGGTTGACGTGGCGACCTACGATTTCGAGAACGTGCCGGAAACCACCGCGCGGGCGCTGGAAACCATTACCCCGCTGCACCCCGCGCCCGATGCGCTCGGCGCCTGCCAGGACCGCCTTGTCGAGAAAGAACTGCTTACCCGACTGGGCATCGGCGTGGCGGAATACCACGCCGTTTCCAGTCGAACCGACCTGCTCGAAGGATTGGAGCGGCTTGGCTACCCGGCCGTGCTGAAAACGCGCCGTTTCGGTTACGACAGCAAGGGCCAGGCCGTGTTGCGCGACCTCGAAGACCTGGAGCGCGCCTGGCAGAAGCTGGGTGACGCCGAATTGATCCTCGAAGCGTTCGTGCCGTTCGAAGCCGAATGTTCGCTGATCGGTGTGCG
>JABDPF010000051.1 GCA_013042915.1 Lysobacterales bacterium | reverse complement strand
GACCGCAGGCTGGAGGCGCTGGCTTTGCGCCTGGCCAACGCGGAAAAATCACTCGAGCGACAGGTCGAGATTCGGGTGCGAAACGCCCGGGAGCGTCTCGGCCACCTCTCCCGCACGCTGCACGTAGTCAGCCCGCTGCAAACCCTGGGGCGCGGTTACGCGGTGCTGACGAGCGAAGACGGCACGGTGGTCTCCAGCACGACACAGGTAAAGGCCGGGGACGACGTGTCGGCGCAGGTCAGCGACGGTTCGATCGGCTTGACCGTCAAAGACCGCCGGAAGACCTGATGTTCAACGGAACGAAACCCGGTGTCACGTCCGCGACACCGGGTTTCGTTCGTTCAGGATTCAGCCAGTATAGATTCCATCTCGTCCATGATCGCATTCATCTTTCGAATGACGGCACGGTACGGTTCCGGAGAAGCCAGGTCGACGCCGGCCCGCAACAGGATTTGGTTCGGGTAATCGGAACCGCCGGCGCGCAGCAGGGTCTTGAAGTTGTCGATGGCGGGTTGCCCCTCCTCGACGATGTTCTCGTACAGCGCGGTGCCGGCCGTTTGTGACGTGGCGTACTGGAACACGTACATGTTGTAGTAGAAATGCGGCACGAACATCCACTCGTTGATGTACAGGTCGGCGATCTGCACCACGCCCGCGTCGTGTCCGTGGTAGCGACGCAGCAGTTCGCCGTACATCTCCGAGATCCCCTCACCCGAGAGGGCCTCGCCGCGCTCGACCGCCTCGTACAGCGCCAGTTCGAACTCGGCGAACATGGTCTGGCGGAAGAACGTGGTGCGCAGGCTTTCCAGGGCGCTGCCAAGGTAGAACAGCCGTTCTTCGTCGGACTCGGCGTTCTTGACCATGTAGTCCTGCAGCACAAGCTCGAGCGAAGTCGAAGGGATCTCCGCCAGGAAAATCGCGTAATTGGCGGTATCGAACGGCTGCGCCTCGGCCGCGTACAGCGTGTGCATGGCGTGGCCCCATTCGTGCGCCATTGTGGAGAGCGATACGTAGTCGTCGTTGTGGTTCAGCAACACGAAGGGGTGCACGTCGTAGGCACCCGGGTTCATGTAGGCGCCTGAGCGCTTGCCGCGTTGCGGGTGCACGTGCATCCAGCGCTGGCTCATCGCGGCGGTCTGGCGTTCGACCCATTCATTCCCCAGGGTGGACATCGCTTCCAGGGTGATCGCCTTGCTCGTGTCGAAATCGAATTCCTTGTCCAACGAGACCAGAGGCGGATAGAGGTCATAGTAGTGCAGGTCATCCAGGCCCAGCATGCGCTGGCGCAAGCCGAAATACCGGTGCAGGGTGGGCAGACCCTTGTTCACTTCCGCCACCAGCGTTCGATAGATTTCCGGGGGCAGGTTGTCCTGGAAGAGTTCGCGTTCCAGCACCGAATCGAAATGGCGCGCTTTCGCCAGGGCGACCTGGGTCTGCAAATGCGCGTTGATCACGGTGCCGGTCGTGTTGCGGTATTCCTGCCATTTACCCCAAAACGCGTCGAACGCCTGCTTGCGGTCCTCGCGGATCGGGCTCGCGCGGTAGCGGCTGTAACCCTGGGCGTCGATACGGGCGGTCTGCCCGGTCGAGAATTCAACCTCCGGCCAGGGAATATCGGAATTGGCCACCATGCTGTAGATGGACGACGGCGCGCTGAAAGACTGGCTGAAGTAAGCCAGCGTGGCCTCGGCTTCGTCACCCAGGGTATGGGGCGCGTTGCGCAGGATGTCGCCCAACTGGTAAGCAAAACGCTGCAGGCGCGGGTCTTCACGCATGTAGGACTCGATGGTTTCTTCGCCGACCCGCAGAATTTCGGGCTGCACCCAACTGGTGGCCTCGCCCAATTGGGCGAACATGGACTGCGCGAGTTGACGGCGCTCCTGGTCGGCGGTTTCTCGCAGGTCCTCGTCGGCCTTGAGGCTGGCGTAGGAATAGACCCGGGAGGCCTTGCGTGAGGTGTCCGAGATCTGGTCGAGCGCCTGGTAAAGGCTGTCGGCGCTGTCGCCGAGTTTGCCCTTCGTGCTGATGATGTTCTCTAGTTCGGCCAACACGTCTTTTCGGGCGGCATCCCAGTCAGGTTCGGAAGCGTAAATTTCAGTGAGGTCCCAGGTGTGGGCCGGATCAGGGGCCGCAGCGGGCTCCTGGGCCGCAGTCGGCCCGAAGGACAGGATCAGGGAGGCGTAAAGCGCGATTCGTGTTATGCGGATCATCGTTGAGTTCCTTGGCGTTTGGCGGATGCCGTGTTGCAATCAGGAGGATGTTACCGCAGCGATATCTCCGCGCCACCCCCAAAGTCATACCCTTGACGATTATTTGCTTCGCTTGGCCGCGTCAGCCGCTAACCCCTCTACCCGGCGTGTTGCGTTGACTAAGTATGAACGGCTGTTTTCGATACAGCGCCATGCTAGTCTCAGCGCATGCGCGAGCGGAGCGACGAGGAATTGATGGCGGAATGGGCGGCGGGAGGGCTGCAGGCTTTCGAGGCCCTCTACGCGCGCTATCGCAATCCCTTGTATCGCTACATCCTGCGCCTGTGCGGCAACGAGGCGACGGCCAACGACCTGTACCAGGGCAGCTGGGAGAAGATCATCAAAGCGCGCCGCCGCTATCGTCCCCACGCGCCGTTTCGCGCCTGGATGTACCGGATTGCGCATAATCACGTGATGGATCATTTCAGGCGAGCCCGGCCCGAGACGAACCTGCCGACCGAACGGCTTCGGGACGAGTCGGCCGGACCGGATGAACGGCTGGAACGATCAGGCCGCGAGGCCCGGTTACGCGCGGCGGTCGATGAACTGCCCGCCAAACAGCGCGACGCCCTGCTGCTCAAACTGGACGCGGGGCTCGACCTGGCGACCATCGCCGACGTGCTGGGCGTCAATCGCGAGACGGCCAAGAGCCGGATACGCTACGCCGTGGCGCGACTTAAACAGCAACTTGAGGAACCGGCGGGATGAGCGACAAGATCCGAAAATCGGAACACCCCAAAGACCTCGACGATGGCCTGGATCACGAGCTGGCGGGCATCCGGGAGGACTGGAAGCGACTGGACCCGGTCGAGCCTCCCGAGTTGGTCGACCGTGCGGTGCTCAACCGCGCGCGCCGGGATCTCGAACCGGCCCGCAAGGCACGGTCGTCACGCTGGCTTGGCGGGCTGGCGACGGCAACCGTCGTGGTACTTGCGTTGACGGTAATGCTCGACCAGTCGCCGCCGGGCGTCGACACCACGTCAGAACCCCTGCTCGAGGAATCCTTGCGCAAGCTGCCGACCCCGACCGCGACTCCGGCCATGCCGGCTGAAACGGCCGAGCTTGAGGACTCGTCACCAGCACGGCTCAGCCAGGATGCGCTGCCACCCGCTTCGCCCCGCGCCATGACGCGCGAGGTGCGCCGCCAGGAAAAACTCGGTACGGCGGATACCGAAGGCAAAACGCTGCCCGGCGCGGAGGAGTGGATCGAGGAAATGCTCGCCCTGAAACGGGCCGGACTGACTGAGCAATTGAACGAGGAGATGACGGCGTTCCGTGCCATCTATCCCGAGTTCCCCCTTCCGGCAGAATTGGCCGAAGAACAGCTTTGAAAACCCTCGCCTCGGCCGCCTCGATCGAAGTCGAAATCAAGCGCAGCCGGTTCGTAGCGCAGGCCTCCCGGCTCGACACCGAAGCGGGCGCCATGCAGTTCCTGGAATCGGTGGCCGACCCCGCGGCCACGCACAACTGCTGGGCCTGGAAGGTCGACCAGCAGTACCGCTTCAGCGACGATGGAGAACCCGCCAGCACCGCCGGAAAGCCAATACTGGCCGCCATCGAGGGCAAGGGTCTGGATCACGCCATGGTGGTCGTCACGCGCTACTACGGCGGAACCAAATTGGGCGCAGGAGGCCTCGTTCGCGCTTACGGCGGCAGCGCGGCCAAGTGTATCGACCGGGCCGGCATCGTCCGGATCGAACCCAGGGCGCGGTGCGTCGTAGAGGCGGGCTTCCGCTGGACCGGGCCGGTTTACGCTGCACTCGAACAGGCCGGCGCGATCAAGCGGGGAGAGTCGTATTTCGGCGGCGGGGTTCGGATCGAACTGGAACTGCCCGAGAAAGCCCTGCCCGGCCTGCGGGAAACGTTGCGCGACGCCACCCGCGGAGAGGCCCGAGTCAGGCGCTCAGAGTCAACGTAACGCCGGGCAGGGACTCGGCGAAGTCCGCGCCCATCAGCAGAGACGGCGTGTAGTATCCACCCTCGACGCTGTTCTGCAGCAGATGACCCACCAACGCCAGGCTGGCGCTCACCGTCAGGTCATAGCCGTTCGGCGTGCTCATCGTGGCGCTGACTGAGCGTCCATCGGCGCTTTCCGCCCGGCCCCAGAGCTGCACGTCGGTGCCGGCACGGCGGTCGTCGGAGGGCCCTCGCACCGAGGCCTCGACGCGCTTTTTCAGGAACGCCTGCACCGGAGCCAGGCCCAGCAGGGGTTGAACGTACCTCATTCGTTTCAGTCGGCCGATCGCTTTTGGCGGCACGGCGAGGTACACCTCGATGTTGCCGACGCCCGTGCTGAGGTGGGCGGTGTACACGTCACCCCACGGGATGGTCACCGCCTTGCGTTGACCAGTCTGGAACGGCACCGTCATCGTTTTCCAGGCCAGCGGGACACGGGTCAGCATGCCGTCACGGCGAACGCATCCACCCTGTGCCAGGCCCTCAACGCTGGTCTTGGCCGTGCCCGGGCTGGGGCCGCCTCCGGCCTCGAAGGCGAGTTTCAGCGAAGTAGCGGCCGGCAGTTCATGGACCAGGCGGGCGGCGAGGCAATCCGTCGGAACGATGTCGAAGCCCGCCCCAGGCAACAAGACCAGGTCGGCCCGCCTCGCCTCGGCATCGCGATCGTGAACCGCCTTGAACACGGCAATCTCGCCGGTGATATCGAGGTAATGCACTCCCTCGGCAAGGCACGCCTCGACCATGGGGGCGCTGGTTTCGGAGAACGGGCCGGCGCAATGGAGCACCAGTCGCAGGCCGCGCAGCGCCTTGCGGGTGGCGCGGGCGTCGTCAAGCGCGAAGACGCGGTACTCCAGTCCGAGTTGCGAGGCTTCGGCCGCGACGGCCTCCTCTGATCGCCCGGCCAGCACCGGTTTCAGCCCACGGCTCACGGCTTCGCGCGCGGTCAGCTTCCCGGTGTAACCGTTTGCTCCATAAATCATCCAATCGCTGTTCAAAACAGGCTCCCTTGCTGCTTGACGTCCAGCGGACCGTTTTCTTTGCTGGGCTTTTTGGACTTGCCCTTGGCTTTTTGCTCGCGTTTGGGCTTGGGTTCGGGATCGGGTTCGGGATCGGGTTCGGGATCGGGTTCGGGTTCGGGATCGGGTTCGGGATCGGGTTCCGGCACCGCTTTCGCCGATGTGGGCGCTGTTGGGATCTGCTCCCGACCGGCCTCCGGTTCGGGCGCTGTCACGGGAATGCGTTTCGGCTGATCGACGGTTTCGACGGGTTCGCCCGCTGATGGGCTTTCCGATGACGCCACAACGTCGACCGTCTCGATCGCGTCTTCAACCGATTCCGTTGGATCGACCGCCGCAGCTGCACGCCCCGCGGGTGCGATGAGCGCCAGCAGGCGACTGACCGTTACGTGGGACTCGAGACCGTGACGCAACGCCTTGCGTCGGTTGATGCGATAGCGATTGCATCGACCCTGTTTTCGGATAGTGACGTAGCCAGCCTGTTCCAGGTCCTTGACGATTTTCTGCACCGCGCGCTCGGTGATGCCGACCGCCTCGGCGACGTCGCGCAGGCGGGCCTTGTTGTTGCTCGCCAGGCATACCAGCACGTGGCCGTAATTGCTGAAAAAAGTCCATTCACCCATCGTCGGAAGGTTCCTGTGAGGCGCCGGCTGAGCAGAGCCCGGCAAATGGGGTATAGATGAATTATATTTCGTGTTTCGGGTTTCTGCAAATAGCAGAGCGTAACGAGAAGGCGCCGCCCGGGCTGGGC
>JABDPF010000049.1 GCA_013042915.1 Lysobacterales bacterium | reverse complement strand
CGACCAACTCTGTCAGCGCGGCGACCATGTCATCCCAGCCGGGCTGCTCAAGATAAAGCGCCACCCGGCGCCGCACGCTCGCCATGAAGGCGCAGATGCTCTTGAACGTGTCCAGCGGCAAGTCCGTAGGGTCGCCTTCACCCAAGGCCTGTCGGATCATGCGGCTTTTCAGCTTGAGCGCATCGATCCATTGCTCGATGCCGCCCTGGCTCTCGCTGCCGGCGATCAGGGTTTCAAAGGCGCGCTTCAGGATCGGTCCGCTGAGATCCAGGCGCGGCCCTCCGCCGTCCATCGGGACGGGGACCTGCGGGGTTGTGGAGCCGTGCGCCAAGCTTCAGCGCCTCAGCTAACCAGCCGCGCCGCCAACTGGCGCTGCTCGAGCACCGCCATCGCGGCGGCTTTGCCCTGCGCAATCGAGTCGTCGATCGTCTCCGGGCCGGTGGCGGAGCCCGCCACGAAGACACCGGCCTTGTTGGTCAGTCCGGAGGCCGCATAGCTGTTGGCCTTGTCGAGGTAGCCATGGGGCTCGAGGTCTACGCCGAACACCTTCGAGATGTCCGGGTTATCGACGTTCGGGTCCATGCCGATCGCGTGGATCACCATGTCGAACGGGATCGTGATCGGCCGCTTGACCAGGGTGTCCTCACCCTTGACGATCAGTTTTTCGCCATCGGAGGTCACCTCGGCGATGCGCGCCTTGATGTACTTGACCTTGAACTCTTCCTGGCTCTTCCAGTAATACTTCGTTTCGTACAGTCCGAACGTGCGGATGTCCATGTAATAGATATAGACGTGGCAGTCGGGGAGCTCCTCGCGGATCTCCATGGCCATGTTGGCCGAGACGGTGCAGCAGATCTTGGAGCACCATTCACGCCCGATCTGGCGATCGCGCGAGCCCACGCACAGCAGGATCGCGACGCGCTTGGGCTTGCGGCCGTCGGAAGGGCAGCGCACGCCCTGGCCGGAAGAAACCATCTGCTCGACCTGCGAGGTGGTGACCACGTCCGGATAGGTGCCGAAACCCCATTCTGGCTTGTTGTTGGAATCGAAATGGGTGAACCCCGTGCACAGCACGGCGGCGGACACCTCGACGTCGTCCCCGTTGGAGAGCGTTGCCGTAAAGTCCCCCGGCTCGCCGCTGAACGAGGCCACCGAAACGTTCGTGCGGATGTCGATCGCCTCGTGCCCGGTCACGCGGTCGACCATGCCGCCGATCGCATCCTTGGCCCACTCACCCGACGGCACCAGCTTGGCATAGCCCTCGAGGATGGGCGCGCCCCCGAGGCGGTCCTCTTTTTCCACCAGGATGCACGTCTGGCCAAAGGTTGCCAGGGAATGCGCCGCGGCCAGTCCGGCCGGACCTCCGCCTACAATCAGGATTGGTTTTGCCATTATCTCAGCCTTGCTCGTATGTGTGGTTCGTCGTTACTCGATTGGCCGGCGCTTCAGCCGGCTGCCTTGTCTGCCTGTTTCAGGCTCTCGCCATAGGCCAGTTGCGGTGCTTTTTCGAAACCCGGCCCGGACGTGATCGCCAGCCTCGGGTCATAGAGGCTTTCGTGTTCACCGGCCTCGACCTGCTTGAGGTAGGCCTCGAATTCCGCCTTGGCCGATTGCCAGTCGATGCCCATTTTTTCCATCAGCGACTCGGTGGCCGAGGCGTGCCAGTGCGACTGCACGATCTTGTACGGATGCGCCCCGCAGGCCAGGGCTGCGAACTGGATATCGGCGACCACCGGCAGGGAGTAGTCCTTGCCGGCCGCCTTGCCGATCCACTGGTTCTTGTCCAGCGTGGTGATGCAACCCGTATCGTGCCCGATCATTACGTCGGCCTGGGCCTCTTCCACCGCAACCTTGATCTTCCGGTCGATGGCGAAGGAACGGGTGAATTCACGCTCCGAGATAATGTGACGGAATCCGAAACCGCAGCAGTCATACCAGGTGGAATAATCGATGACCTGTGTGCCTAGCGAGTCCATGATGCCGGTGGAGACGGCCACCCGGTTGCCGCCCAGCACGTCTTCGTCGTAGATCACGTCCTGCGGCACCATCTTGTAGACGTGGCACGCCGGATGGATGGTCGCCCGAATGTTGCTCACGTCGATGGTCTGGCGGTTGGCGATGTCCTGGCGCATCATGTGCACCCACTCGGAATAGTGGACAATCTCCTCCGGAATCAGCAGTTTGCCATCGACCAGGCGCCCCAGTTTGGCGAGAATTTTCTTGACCTGCTCACGCAGTTCGGCCGAGTGCAGGAGATACGCGCGCACCTCCTTGTAGTTGCCGAACGAAGTGCCGCAATGCACCAGCGGGTAGTAGTAACCCGCCGGCAGGCCTTGCGCCTTGGAAGAAATGTAGGCCTGGTGAAAGTTGCGCAGGAACACGGCGGCCAGGCTGACGATATTGCCGATGCCCGATCCGTGGTAGTTCCACGCGGTACAGCTTGTCTGGTCGGTTTCGTCGAGATAGCTGACCCCGAGCTCGTTCATCATCCACAGCAGGGAAGCCGGGTAGCCGGGGATGTTACCGCACTGACCACAGGACTTGTGATGCCACAGCTGGTGGGTGGGGATTTTCTTGTCCCAGCCGTAAATGGTCTTGGCTATTCGGGGCTTGTGCTCATCGCCGACGCGGTGGACGACGATTTCGCCTTCCTTTTCCAGCTGCCACATCTCGTCGCGCACGTCCTCGACGCGATCCTTGTTCACTTCCATCGAGCGCTTGTTGATGACCTGCTCGACCCAGGCGGTCGCGGTTTGCGCCTCTTCCGGGCTGAGGTTGGCATCGCGCCATTCCGAACCGTGTCCGGTGAAGCGCTCGCCGTCGTTGCCGTTACCTGTGTTCATTCAATCTCTCCAAAGTTCTTCCGTAGCGCGTGCCGTCGACTGAAACCGCCTTCCGCCGCAGGCGGGAGCGGGGCAGCGATACACCTCAATCCTCGTCTTGCTCGTCTTCCCAATCCTCGAGGTCTTCGCGTTTCTCGTCCATGATGTCGAGGATCACGTCGTACAGGTTTTCATCGATCGTCTCGAGCTGGTCGAGAACGCCGCTTTCTTCCCAGATGGTGTAGAGCTCGACCGAGGTGGTCAGGTTGACTTCCCACGCGGTGGCGGTGGTGTTCAGCGTCGGCATTGGAATGGCCTGGCGCAGCACTTTCAGCGGAGCCTCCACCTTGGAAATGTTGGGTCCCCAATCCGGAAAGCCATCCGCGTTGATCATGTCGGGAGACAGCTGGTTGCCGGTCGAGATCAATTTCAGCATGACGCGGCTGAACGGGCGCAGCACGTTCTTGGCCGATTCCATGCCGTGCTTGATCGCCGCCTCGCGCATCAGCATCACCAGGCCACCTGGTGAGTTATTGAACGGACAGCGCGCCGCGCAGGTATAGCACTGGGCGCAGGCCCAGATTTTTTCCTGCATCGCGTCGTAGATGCCTTCGAGATTTTCCGTCCACAGCAGCTGCACGATTTCCCGCGGGCTGAAGTCGTAATAATGGGCGGCCGGGCAGGTGGCCGTGCAGATGCCGCAATTGAGGCAGCCGTTCAGCTCGTGGTCGTAACGGATATCGCTCTGGATGTCCTGGAAGATTTCTTCCAGCTGCTCCCGGTCGATGACGGGGGAATCGGACAACGGGTCACCGATGTAGTCCTGTACTCTGCTTGAATGAGCGTGCGCCATGGCGTTCCTGTTCCCGTACCGCAAAAGCGGCCACGGGCCTTATGATGTTCTGGTTAGTACGTTAAGACCTTGCAGTCTTCCTCCATGACCTCTTCGATCAGGTGCGCGCCACCGACGATCCCCTCGCATTCCGGGATCAGGTCATCGGTCGTCATGTCGAACAGGTCCAGGTTCGGCGAGCAGCAGTAGAATTTCGCACCCGCCTCGTGGGCGTCCTTGATGAAGTCGTAAACCGACTTTGGAGATCCTTCTTTGACGAACAGGTTTTCCGCCACACCTTTTTTCATCAGGCGGCCGGACGTTGCCGTGCAGATGACGTCAACCTCGTACTCCATGGCGGCGGCTACCGTGGCTTGGAAGATAGGCGCGCCGAGTTCCTCGCCGTTCTTGGGATCCGTGTTGGCCATCACGATGATGAGTTTTTCAGACATGGTTACGCATACCTCCGGAGTCGAATTTTCAATATTACGGTAATCTAATTTAAATAGCCAATGATTAGGTTTAGCTAAAATAAACAGTCACTAAGCCGAGAAGTTTTCCCACCGAACGTTCCTCAACTCTTTAATTCTAGCGCGATCCGACGTTTTTTTTGCATCCAGCCCGTGACCTTGATCAAGCCCGTCATGATTGGCACCAGGCTGTCTTCCATTTCCGGCATCCGCATTTGCAGCCGCTGCAGCGTCGGCGCCGGATCGTCAGGAGATTCTTCGAACTCCATGATCAGATCCTCGGCCATAGCCGTCTTGAAACCGGGGTGCCCGGTGAAGCCGAGTGCATTGGGCGCCACTTCGAAAACCACCGGGCGGTCCTGCTCGTCCAGCGCGAGCACCCTTGCCTGCGGGGGTAACACGGGACGGTCGCGCATGTAACAGGCCACGGGAAAACGCTCGGGCAGAAAACCGCCCAGCGCGTCATCCTCGACGCGGCGCCCCTGGCCCACCTCGAAGCGCAAGGCCTCCGATCGCGAGGCGCCGCCGGCGGCGATGGCCAGTATCTGGGCGCCGAGCCCGACGCCCAGCACCGGCTTGCCCTGGTCGAGTTGCGAGCGCGCAAGTTCGATTTCGAGCGCGAGCGTGGGCACGTCACGTTCGCCCGCGCTGCCCCAGGGCCCGCCACCCAGAAGGACCAGCCCGTCCGAGACTTCGCCGGGCTGCGGTAACGTTCCCTGCTCGGTGAACGGGCGGAAATAGCGGAAACGAATTCGCCGCCCCTCGAGATGATCTTCCATCAACCCCAGGTAGTCGGCGGAGGTGTGTTGTATCACGTGAAGGAGGTTCATTTCGCCTCCAGGGCGTCATCAATGGCGGCAATGAAATCGTCGGGCGACACGGACAATGCCTGGGCCTGCGCGTGCTCGAAAAACGCCCTCACGGTCGCTTCGAGATCATCCAGGTAGACCCCTCGCAGCCGCGATTCCAGGTCGTAGATGAGCCGCGGCGGGGTGATGAAGAAATCACCGGTGATCAGGATCCCGCGCAGCCGGTTCTGGGCCGGTCCTTCCAGGCGAAGATACACCCGGATCGCTCCGCCGGGCCCGTGGCACACGCCCGCCAGGTCGCCTCGTGCCGCGGGGGGTTCCTCGATCCCGGCGACGAATTCCTCGGTCCCTATTTCTTCTTCGAGGAGGGCATCGGCCTCCTGTCGTTCGACCGACCGAAGCGTGTCGTGGAGCGGCGCCAGCCCGAACCCTTCGCAAAAAGCGTCCAGTAACGCCGCCTGGATGGTTTCGAGCGGCGGCGTCGACTCGCCCAACAATTCGCGCAGGGTCACAATTCGGTGCTCGGCGGAATCCAGGTCATGTCGTTTCAGCTTGCTGCGGGGCACCCGCAATGCGGAGACCATGGCCCCCGGGTCCATATCGACCAGAACGGTGCCCTGGTAAAAGAGGGTGTCTCCGTCGAAAAAGCCTCCCGTTCCGCTGATCTTGCGCCCATCTACCTCGATATCGTTACGTGGACGGTAACGGGCCTCGACACCCAGGGCCGAGATTCCCCTGGCGGCAGCCTCGCAAATCGTTCGCGCCACGTGCTCGAGCGCTCCGCCCAGGCGCCGGCGACTGACCGCCAATTCCCATCCCAGTTGACCGGGATCCAGGTAGATTGCACCGCCGCCGGTGATGCGGCGCACGACCCCGACGTTGTTGGCCCGGCAATAGTCAAGGTCGATTTCCTGGGCGAGCGCCTGATGGCGCCCGACCAATGCGGTGGGGGGGAATCGCAAAAAACGGAGCGTGTCCGAAACGTGGCCGGCCCGGTGGGCTTCGATAATGGCCTGGCCGGTCGCGATATTCAAACGGCCCTCGAGTACGCCGCTGTCGATGACCCTCAGGGGAGGCCGGTCCGTCATACGGGCCAAAGTAGCGGTGTCGCTTTAGCCGCCCGCGCTCCGCAACCGACTGCTTTCATGCCGGACATGTTCAAACCAGGCGGTTGGGAATACCCAACTGCTTGCGTATTTTCTTGATGTCCTTCTTGTCGGGCGCGAAGGGATAGCTGGCAATGTCGCTGGGGGGCGAATCGCCGTAAGGGCGGTCACAGGCCGAAATGTCCTCGGCCACCTTGCCGGGGCAGCCCGAGGTGCGAAACGCCGCTCCGTCCTGGATCACGTCTTCGAGTTCCGCCGCCGGCAGGCCGAAATGGGTTACTCGTCCGGCCTGGTCGAAACGCATCTGATCGACCCGTGCGCCCCGGTAATCGATCAGGTAGCGGCCGAGCTGGACGCGCCGCCACTGGTCGCGCGGCGTGGCGGGGAGATGGTCCATCAGGGACCCCTCCTCCGGGAAAAAACTGAACATGTGGTTGTGGCCGCCCATGTCGACCACGCGCTGCACGACGCTGAGCATCTCGTGCTCGGTTTCCCCCATTCCGGCGATCAGGTGCACACCGAATTTATCCGGCCCGAAGATATCCCGCGCGTCCTCGAGCACCTCCCAGTACTTGCTCCACTTGTGCGGCGACTGCACGCCTTTGCCGCGGGTGCGGTCGAACAGCTCCGGCGTTGCTGCATCCAGCGCAACCGTGAAGATATCGGCGCCGAGGTCCTTGAGGCGCTTGACGTCCGCGCGACCCATCGTTGTGGGGTTGGAGAGGATTGATACCGGGATCGCCTCGGGGTCGATACGCGCCGTCCAGGCCTTGAGCACCGCGACCGTGTCCTCGTCCGAACGAGGATGGGTGATCATCGAGATACACATGCGGTGAAACGGGCTGTTCTCGCCGTCGCTGGCCACCTTGTCCACGATGACGTCCATCGGAACCGCGGGCCAGTCGACGCGGATGAAATTGCGATCGGCGTAATCGCGCTCGGCCTCGCGATGGCGCGCCAGGCCGCAGTAGGCGCAATTGGCCCGGCAACCCTCAGGGTAGGTCAGCAGCAGGTTGAGGCAGCGCGTGCACGAGCAGCGATACATGCGTCCCTGGGCCAGGCCCAGGGTGATGGCGGCTGCGGTTGACATTTGCACGTACTCGGGCGAGCGCATGTGCGGGGTCAGTATGTTGTAATCCGGCCGATACACGCCTTCAGGCGCCACGTCCTGCGTTTTGACCGGGGCCCCGTTTTTCATTTCACGCGGCGTTTTGCCGGGCGCGCGCGGCTCCATCGCGTCCCAGGGATTGAAGTCCAGCCCGTTCGAGCCCTTCTTGGCGATGGTGGCGTTTTCGTTCTTGGTACAGCCCATGGGTCTCTCCGGGTGGTCTCAGGCCGCGCAGCTGGTAGAGGCCAGCGTCGCGATGTTGGTGGTTGCGCCGCTCTCTCCGAGCTTGATCGAGCAACATGCGTGCGCCTGGTGGAACGGGCGTCCGGTAACACCGGCCACGGCAACGGCCCCGTCGGCGGGAAAAGCGATTCCATCCAGCCCGGCCATCACGGCGTAGGCGTCGGTGACGCGCTTGTGCATGCCCGGTGGTCGCGCGCAGCCGAGCAATACCTGGCGGTCCGGCAAACGTTGGCGGGCGGCCAGAAAGATGCGGCCCACTTCGTGCGCATCGGGGGTAACGAAGGTGCCCGGCTTGGCGTAGAACGGCATGATGACCACCAGCACCAATGCCTTGGTGTCGTAGCGGCTGAGGATATCCAGGGCGTTTTCCTCGCCGAGAATGCGGCCGTAATGCAGGCCGATCACGATGTGCGGTGAGATCTGCATCGAGGTTTCACACAGCGCCGCTACCGTTTCTTCGAAGTCGTCCACCGGGCGATCGAGATGGTAGACCTTCCGAATGGTCTCCTCCGCCCCAATGATGTCCAGCATGGCCACGTCTACACCCGAGGCCTCCATTTCTTTTGCCCCGGCACGGTCGGTCAAGGCGGTGTGGATGGCGATACGCATCTGCGGAAAATCGCGCTTGAGACCCTCGATGACCGGGTAGAACTTCGAGTAGTTGATCTCGTTACGCTTGTTCGAACCGCCCGACAGAAGGAAACCCTGGAGGCCCTCGGTTTCGACCAGCTGACGCACCCTGGCATCGAGAATATCCGGCTTGACGGCCGGGATCATCGGTTCGAGGATCTTGGCCTCGCAGTGGTCGCACATCAGTGCGCAGCCGGCCGCGGTAATGGAAAAAGCAGGGAAGGTATTTTTGCCGCAGCTCGAAAGCTCGCTACTCTCGTATTCCTTGAAGGTAGGCGTGGAGAAACGGATCAATCGATCGCGGTTGCGTGCCGCGTGGCGCTCCATTTCGGTCAGAAGCCCGGCGTCGAATTCCGCGTCTTCGAGTTCTTCGATGCCCTGCAGGGCGTCATGCCATGTCATAGCCATTCCTGTTTTCGCTTAATGTAACACGAGGCCCGGAAGCCGCTCGACCTGTGGCCTCACCGGGCCCCGGTTGGGTGGGTCGGCCAGCGTCGTCAGCCAGGCGCTGGGCACCTCGTCCTCGTCGATGAGGTCGGATTCGAGCCCCTGCATGAACGCGCTAACTTCGCTCGGCAACCGTTGCGGGATACGTTGGCCGCCAAGGCGGCCCCAGAGCCCGCTCCAGCAGCGAACCACCGTCCAGGGATTGTAGCCGCCGCCGCCCAGCACGACCGTTCGCGGCCATTGCGCAATCAGTGTTTCGACGGCTCGCCACAGGGCCACGTTACTGAGCGAGAGCCGGGACAGGGGATCGCCTTCCAGCGGGTCGGCGCCGCAGGTGATCACCAGCGCCTCGGGACCGAAGGCCCGGCCAAGCGGCATCACCGCGTGCTCCACCAGGAAATCGAGCTCGCTGTCGTTGAAACCGCGTGGAACCGGAAGATTGCGGGCAGAACCGGCACCGCGATCGTCGATCAGCCCGGAATAGGGCCAGCGCTTTTCTTCGTGCACTGATACCGTCAGCACCCGCTCGTCTTCGGAAAAGGCGTCCTGCACGCCATCGCCGTGGTGGGCATCGAGATCCACGTATAGCACGCGCTCGAGGCCGGCCTCGAGCAGGGTCAGAAGGGCGAATACCGGGTCGTTGAAATAGCAAAAGCCACTGGCGCGATCGGCGCGGCCGTGGTGGGTTCCGCCCGAAGGATGAAACACGACTTGCCCCTGCAGCGCCAGTTCGGCGGCCAGGATCGAGCCGCCCACGGCGGTGGTCGCTCGGCGGAACAGACCCGGGAACAGTGGGTTCTCCATCGTTCCGATTCGGAACCGGTCCCGCACGGCCCTGTCCACCCTCCCGCTGGCGTCGGCCGCGCGCACGGCGGCAACGTATTCCGGGTCGTGAAACTTGCACAGCTCGGCTTCGCTCGCGCGCGGACTGTCTCGATATTGTCCCGGTTCGAACCAGTTCAGCATCCGGCACACATCGACAACCCCGGACACGCGAATGATAGACAGGGGATGATGCGCTCCGAACGCCGCCTGCCGGTACACGTCGCTGCCCACGAAAAGAGGTTTGGGTGGGTTGTTTTTTGAGTTATTTTCCGCGTTGCAGACCATGGCGGACCATAGTATTCGATTTTACTAATAAAACAAAAGCTGTGATAATCAAGGACGTCTAAATCACTGGCAATTCACGTTCGGGGAGATCAAAAGACTATGTCAGAAGAAAACGGCGCCAAAACGATTGATCCCAACACGATGTCCATCATCGTGACCAAGGGCAGCCTCGACTGGGCCTACCCGCCCTACATCCTGGGAACCACGGCCGCGGCCATGGGCCTCGACGTCACCATGTTTTTCACCTTCTATGGACTGACGCTGCTGAAGAAGGATCTGAACCTCAAGGTCACGCCGCTCGGCAACGCCGCGATGGAGATGCCGATGGCCGGAGGCCACATGGTGATGCCCAACATCGTCGGCATGATTCCCGGCGTCGATGCAATGGCGTCGAAAATGATGAAAAACCTGATCAAGAAAAACGGCGTCGCGTCCGTCGACGAACTGCGCGATCTCGCCGTCGAGGCCGATGTGCGCATGATTGCCTGTCAGATGACGCTGGAACTGTTCGATTACAAAAAGGAAGACCTGATCGACGGCATCGAGATCGGCGGCGCAGCCACTTACATCGAATGCGCGACCAAATCCCATATCAACCTGTTCATCTGAACGGGACGCATCAACTCATCAAAAGGAACACACCATGGCAGACAAGGTACTCGACGCAAAAGGGCTCAATTGCCCGCTCCCCATCCTCAAAGCCAAGAAGGCGCTAAAAGACCTCGAGCCCAGCCAGATTCTGCAGGTTCTGTCCACGGACCCGGGCTCGGTGGCCGACTTCCAGGCATTTTGCCGAACCACCGGCAACAAGCTGCTGGAACACAAGGAAGAAGGCGGGGTTTACGACTTCTTGATCGAGAAAGTCTGACGCGACGGGGACCGGCTCTGCCTTTAACTCAGCCCCGAAAACAAAACGGCCAGCGAATGCTGGCCGTTTTTTTTCATGCCTTGTCCGGGCGTTTTCAGAACCGCCAGCTGTAACTGGCCTCCAGTTCCCACTGGTACATTTCGAACGATACGCTCTGCGAAGGATCGAAATTCTGCGGGCCGACGACTTCGCTGTCCGGGGCGTACATCAGGGCCACGTTGAACTGGCGCCCCTTGGTACGCTCGAGCGTGAAGCCGGCTGTGAAGTGGTGCTCGATCGTGGCTGGCGCGAGGATGTTGAAGGTCATCTCGCTGCTCGGGATCGGCTGCTCGCCGTAACTGTAGCCGAGACGCCATGTCCAGTCCTCGTTGTTGGTCCAGCGCATGCCGATCTTGTAGACGGTCATGTCGTCCCAGCCGAAGCCGGCGCCGTTGGTACCGCCCAGGCAGCTGCTCAGATCGTTGCCGCCCGCACCGGCCGTGGGGCAGGCGAAAATGTTGCTGATCGGGTTGGCCACCGCATCGATATCGGAATACTGGATGTGCTCGATATCGAAATTGAAGGCCAGGGATTCGCTGGTGTGGACCGTCAGGCCCAGCTTCAGATCGGCGGGGATATCGAAATCACCGCCGTCGGCGAACAGGTCAGAGTAATCGTCGAACTCGGTCATGCTGATCTTGGTCTGGTACATCACGCCGAACGAGAACATGTCGTTGATCGGGGCGTGTATGCCGACCTTCAGGCCATAACCGTAAGACCAGTCGGTGCTGTTGTTGGACAGGTTTTCCGGCATGGTCATGCCGCCGCTGGCCGCGAACGTCTCGGTGTAGGCCGAAAACGTACGGATGCCCTTGGCCTCGAACATCTGGGCGACGAGTACGGCCGATACGCCGAACGAGAAGTTCTCATTGACCTGCTTGGCCCAGGTGATGTCGAGGAAGGCCTGGCTGAGGTTGACACCGGCTTTTCCGCTACCGCCGAACAGGCCGTCGCCGTAGGTGCCGGGTTGAGTCATGATCGGCGCGGGGCCCATCGGTCCGTCCGGGTCGAAGGTGGCCGTACCGCCCTGCCAGTTGGTGTTCATGCCGCCGCGACCGTAGAACGCAAGCGCCCAGGCCGCGCCGTTGTCCAGTTGCCAGCTCTTGGCGATATGCGGGATGACAAAAGTGTTGCTCTTGCTCTTCAGGCTATTGGGGCCGATTGTGAAGGCGCAGCCCATACCCGGGAAGCAGCCGCCGTTGGCCATGCTGGCCGAGGTTTCGTACTTGCGGATCGGGCTGAACAGCGCGGCGCCGACGATCAGCTGATCACCGACGAAGGGCGTGACCGCCGGATTGTTGGCCACGTCGATGGCGTCTTCGGGCAACGCGATGCCGGAACCGGCCATGGACTTGTTCTTGGTGCCGGTGCCGTGCGTGAAATACCCGTTAGTGGCGAATGCATTACCCGCCACCGCCAGGCTCACCGCCGCTGCTGCAACGGTTAACCAGTTGAATTTCTTGTTCATGTCAGTCCTCCGTTTGACTGTGCCTTCACTTATTTATCTTATATTAAGCTAGCTTAATAGAATGATTCTTGCCTTAGGTCAACCTGAATCGCCTGTCCGTGCGCGAAGTAACGGCGTTCATCAAGGGCGACACGGGCTCAGATTCAGGACTTCTCGTCTGGATGTGTTTCCGCCCCGCAGTACAGGCCGTGCATCAGGGTCACCATGGCCGCCGCCTCGGGGCTGGCGATCGAATAGTAGATCGTCTGGGCCTCCCGACGCGTGCTGACGAGGTGCTCCTTGCGCATCCGGGCAAGGTGCTGGGACAGGGGCGACTGGGGAATTTCCAACAAGCCGGCCAGCTCGCCCACCGACTTTTCGCCGGAGGTGAGATGACACAGGACCATCAATCGGTCCTTGTGCCCCAGTGTTTTCATCAGTTCACTGGCCTTTTTGGCCGCGGCCGCCATCCGGCGTGCATCGATCGTAGTGTCTTCGTTCATGGTCTTCACAAATTAACCCCGTGGGGCTGTTGGTGCGAATCGACCGGCTCTGCCGTGGTTCGCACGATTCTGAAATAGGAAAAATTCTGTTCCGCACCGCCAGGCGTCTCATGGACCTCGCGGCACTCTTCGATTACCCGCCAGGCTGCACCCAGTGTTGCGTCCAGCGAATCGGCGCCGTATCGAACGATGGGCAGGCCACTACAGCGCTCCGGGCCATCCAGGGCGAAAGAGGCGATGATGGCTTGGCCGCCCGGGGCCAGCGCGCGATCAAGCACCGCGACGTAGCGGGACCGGTCCGCGGCTGACACCAGGAAATGAAACACGGCGCGGTCATGCCATACGGCATAACGTCGCGTAGGCCCGAACTGCGTCACGTCCGCTTCGATCCAGCACAAGTCCTCGGCACGTTGACCGAGTCGCCGGCGGGCACGGTCCAGGGCTCTGCGAGACACATCGAGGACGGTCAGGTCATTGAACCCCTGCACCAGTAGTTGCTCGGCCAGAACCGAGTCGCCCGCGCCGACATCGATGATGGCGTCACCGGGGCGGATCCCGGCTTGTCGAATCATCGCCAGCGATCGCTCTGGAACGGACTGATACCAGCTCAAGCTCTCGCTGGGCCGCAAGGACCAGGCGTTTTCCCAGTGCGTTTTTCGGTCCAGTTCCTTCATCGCGGGGTCCGGTCGGCACATTCTTCATCGATCCGGGCACAGTCTGCCATGACACGAGCCGTATCCAAGCGACCCACATCATATTAAAGTATCGCAAATTAAAATAATTTAATACACAACGTGGCCCGGGCCTGAAACGCCAAGCCCACGGTCTATCACAACGGGAGAACATTATGAAATTCAGGCTTATTGCGATCATCGTGCTCGCTCTGTTGGTCTGCGTTCCGGCTGCTGCCGATACCCGGTACCGGCCGTTCGTGCTGGCCTCGGTCAACGAGACGGAGCTGTCGGGGCAGGTCGCGAATACCCGCGCCGCACTGGAGCGTGCAGGGTATACGATCGTCGGGCAATACCAGCCGCTGGAGTCGGCCGTGGTTATCGTGGCGACCAGCGAAGCGCTCAAGGATGTGGCATCGGCCAGCGACCGCGGTGCCTACGCCGCCGCGCTTCGCATCGGCGTGACCGAGCGGGACGGAAAAACCGAGGTAGCTTACGTCAATCCGCTCTATCTGCAGCATGCCTACCGTCTGGAGGCCGATATGCAGGGCGTGGCCGATGATCTCGCCGCCACCCTGGGCGCCGAGGAAAGCTACGGTTCCGAAAAGGGGCTGACGGCCAAAAAGTTGCGCAAGTACAACTACATGATCAGTATGCAAAAATTCGACGACCCGTCCGAGCTTGGCGGTTTCGACAGTTTCGAGGCCGCCGCCTCGGCGGTGGAGCAGGGACTGGCCCGACCCGGCGATGCACTCAGCCGGGTTTATCGAATCGACCTGCCCGGCGAGCAGGCCCTGTTCGGTGTGGCGATGAAAGCGACCGGAGCAAGCGAGGACGAGAAAGACATCGACGAAGCGTTCCAGATGTCGATCGTGGATTTTGAGGGCCACAGCAAGATCGCTTATTTCCCGTACGAAATACTGGTCAACGGGACGCAAGTGGAGGCCCTGCACATGCGGTTTCGCATGGCCGTGCACTTCCCGGACCTGTCGATGATGGGCGCCCACGGTTTCACCAAGCTCATGTCGTCGCCGGGCGCCATCGAGGACGCCCTGGAGGCGCTCGTTAAATCACCGTGACGGTTGTTGAACGCGTTGGGGCCTGTGGCATGATGGGGCTGTGAGGAGAAAGGTCTTCGGCAAGGCCGAAGCGATCCCAATCTCGCGAAATGCAAAAGGAGTTATCGATGTTCAAAACGCTTTTGATGGGCCTGGTCGTAACGCTGTCACTGCTCGTGTTGAACGCCGCGCAGGCCGGTGACGCGACGGCAGACATACACTGGGTGGACGTGCGAACAGCCCAGGAATACGCTGCCGGGCACGTGGAGGGTGCGGTCAACATTCCCTACACCGAGATCGTCGAGCGGGTTGGCGAAGTGACCGATGACAAGGACGCCACGCTGTACCTCTACTGCCGCAGCGGCCGCCGTTCGGGAATCGCAACCGAGGCTCTAGAAGCCGCCGGATTCTCCCAGGTGGTCAATGCGGGCGGGCTGGAAGATGCCCGAAAGAAAGCCCAGGCCATGGAGCACTGAGCCGGTACCGGTCTGAGCAAGCCGCCGCCGTGCGCTCACGGCGGCGGCTTTTTTTCAGGCCGAACCGCGCAATTTCTGAACACCCATCAGGCGCATCGCGTATTTTTCCCAGAACGGCTCCACGCGCCCCTGCTTGATTTTGCGCAGGTAGTATTTTTCGAAACCGATCTTTGCCCAATGCACCCACTTGCCTGATCCGGACCAGTTGGTGTTGCGCGGCGGGATCTGCGGCAGGGCAATGAACGCCACACCGCGGTCCCCGAAGTCGGCCAAACAGAACGCGTTCCAGGTAGCCGTGTGGGACGGCTCCCCATCGGCCATGATTTCAACCAGGTTCTGAACCGTGGCGGTCACCATCGACTCGATCATGTAGCCGGTTTTTGGCACCCCTACCGGTAACGGCGAGGCGCCCACCGGTGGGATCGCCACGCAGACGCCCACCGCGAAGATGTCCGGGTAAGTTGGGTTGCGCTGGTAATCATCCACGATGATGAAACCGCGTGGGTTCGACAAGCCTTCCACGCCCATGACCGCGTCGATGCCCGTGAAGGCCGGCAAGATCATGGAGTGCTTGAACGGCAACTCGTGGCTGGCGGCATCACTGCCGTCGGCGTTGACCCCGGTGACCTTCATCAGGCCTTCCTGGACCTCGTCGATGCGCGTGTTGTTGTGCCACTTGATGTGGCGTTCACGCATTTCGGATTCGAGCAGGCTCTTGGTGTCACCGACCCCGTCCAGACCAAGATGCCCGATGTAGGGTTCGGGGGTGACGAAAGTCATCGGTACCTTGTCGCGGATCTTTCGTTTGCGCAACTCGGTTTCGATGATGAAGGTGTACTCGTAGGCCGGGCCGTAGCACGAGGCGCCCTGCGCTGCGCCGACGATGACCGGTCCGGGGTCGGCGCAAAACGCTTCGAAGGTCTCCGCCATCATGGCGGCGTGGTCGGTTTTACAGACCGAACCGGTATAGCCGCCGTGCGGGCCCAGCCCCGGGATTTCATCGAACGCCAGGCGCGGCCCGCTGGCAATCACCAGGTAGTCGTATGACAGCGTGTCGTCATCGTCCAGCAAGAGGCTGTGCTGGTCGGGCTGCACTTTTTTTACTGGATTGCAGACAAACCGGATGCCATGCCTGGGCATCAGTTCGGCGAGGTCCAGCCGAATGGCCTCCGGTTTGCGCCACTTGACCGCTACCCACGGGTTGGACGGCGTGAACTCGAACCCTTCCTGGTCGGAGACCAGCACGATGTCGTGTGCATCGCCCAGTTCGTCTTTTAGTTCAAACGCCGTAGAAATACCCCCAATGCCTCCGCCCAGTACGACGATGGTGCTCATGTATTGTCTCCTCCGATCGATTCCGCTATCGATGTGTTGAATGGTATCCGCAGGTAGCTCACGCCGTTGTCGTCAGCCGCCGGGGGCGCGCCCCCGAGAATGTTCACCTGGAGCGCAGGCAGGATCAGTCGCGGTAAACCCAGCTGGCGATCCCGCCCCTCGCGCAAGGCGACGAATTCTTTTTCTGAGGTGTTTTCCCGAACGTGGATGTTGTGGCGCATCGATTCTTCCACCGTGACCATGCGCACGGGTTCGTCCCCTGCATCAGGGTAATCGTGACACAAAAACAAGCGGGTATCCCGGGGCAATTCGTATAACTTTCTGATGGATCGATACAGCTGCCGGGCATCCCCGCCGGGAAAGTCGCAGCGACCGGTCCCGGCCTTGGGCGCGAACAGCGTGTCACCGATAAAAGCGGCGTCTTCGACCTGATAGGTGAGGCCGTCTCCGGTATGGCCCGGCGTTGCCATGACCCGGATCTCGAGATCGCCCAGCGTCAAGCGGTCGCCCTCGTCGAGGAGACGGTCGAACGGGCCGCCGTCGGGCGGGATATCCAGGTTGAAAACACGGGCGAAGTTTTCCTGCACGGTGCGGAATTTTCGCGCGCAGGCCATGCGAGCCCCGGTTTTCTCGCGAATCCAGCCCGCGGCCGTAAGATGGTCCGCGTGTGCGTGGGTCTCCAGGATCCACTCGATTCGGTAGCCGGCCGCCTGCTCGAGTACGTGGTTGGCGAATGAACCGTCAGCCTGGCCGCTGACCGGGTCGTAAACCCATACCGGATCGATCAGCGCGGCAACACGCTGTGCCGAGTCGGTCAGCAGGTGCGTCCAGCTGCCCGAGTCGGGCTCGTGAAATGATTTAATCTCCAACAATCAGCCCTCGTTCGATGAAGGTGCGCTTAAAACCGTTATTAAGTTATTTGTAATTTAGATACATTGCAAATACAATCGTTTACATGACCGCCGCCGCGAAAACGCCTGCCCGGCCCGATCTCGACTACGACGCGATGAAGCGCAAGGCAAATGATGCGGTGAGCCTGCTCAAGGGCCTGGCCAATGAAAGCCGGCTGATGATCATGTGCGTGCTGGCCGAGGGGGAGATCTCGGTGGGTCAGTTGAACGAACGCATCCAGCTCAGCCAATCCGCCCTCTCACAGCACCTGGCGGTATTGCGCGACCAGGGCCTGGTTAAAACCCGGCGCGAAAGCCAGACGATCTATTACCGGCTGGAAGAGTCGGCGGCCATGAACATCATCGAGCTGCTGCACGACTACTACTGCAAGGCCTGACTTCTTTGAGGCGGCGGGTCGTCTGCGGCTCCGCGGCAAGACCTCCTACTTACCGATACAGAAACTCGAGAAAATTTCGCCAAGCAGGTCATCGGGCAACAGCTCGCCGGTGATTTCACCCAGCGCCGCCTGGGCCAGGCGCAGCTCCTCGGCCAGCAGTTCCCCCGATCCGCTGTATTCCATCTCGCGCCGGCCGGTTTCCAGGTGGATGCCGGCCCGCTTGAGGGCGTCCACGTGCCTCTGGCGCGCGGAGAAATTCCCCTCCGCCTGGTCGGTGGCCCCCACCGCCTCGCGAATCCGGGCGCGCAGGCCATCGAGGCCCTGGCCGGTTTTCGCCGAAATCCATTCCCGGCCGGGCGTCGGTGTGAAGTCGGCATCCGGTCCCAGCAAATCGATCTTGTTGCCAACCCGAATCACGGTGGCGTGTTCGGGCAGTTCCCGATGCAACCCCGCCACCTCGTCTTCCACCGCCCGGGCGTCCTCCACCAGCAACACGATATCGGCCTCGGCCAGCGCCGCGCGCGCGCGCCGCACCCCTTCCGCCTCGATGATGTCCTCCGTCTCCCGGATGCCCGCCGTATCGGCGACGTGTACCGGAATGCCGTCCAGGTCGATCATTTCGCGCAATACATCCCGCGTCGTGCCGGGAATCTCGGTCACGATCGCGCTGTCCTGGCCGGAGAGAGCGTTGAGCAGGCTGGACTTGCCGGCGTTGGGTCGGCCGACGATCGCCAGCACGATACCGTCACGCAACAGGCGCCCCTGCCGGGCACCGGCGAGCAGGTCACGCAGCGACTGCTGCGCGCGCGCCGTACGCTCGACGACATCACTTTCAGCCAGAAAGTCGATTTCTTCATCGGGAAAGTCGATGGCCGCCTCGACGAACACCCGCAGACCGGTCAACGTCTCCTGCAGATCACGAACGCGTCGTGAGAACACGCCCTGCAGGCTGCGCTGGGCAGCCCGTGCCGCGGCGTCTGTGCCGGATTCGATCAGGTCGGCAATGGCCTCGGCCTGCACCAGGTCGATCTTGTCGTTGAGAAACGCACGCTCGGAAAACTCCCCCGGCCGCGCACCCCGGGCGCCGAGCTCCAGCACGCGCTGCAGGACCCGCCGCAGCACGTATGCGCCACCGTGGCCCTGCAGTTCGAGGACGTCTTCACCGGTAAAAGAATGCGGGGCGGGAAAATACAGCACGATGCCCGAGTCGATCACGCTATCGTCCGCGTCGCGGAAACGGGCCAGCGTTGCCATTCGGGGCGCAGGATTCCGGCCGATCAGGGCCTTGCAAATGGCGGGCACGGCAGGGCCGGAAACCCGAACGATACCGAGACCGCCCGCGCCCGGCGGCGTGGCCACGGCACAGATGGTGTTTCCGGTCGTGGGCGCGCGCGGGGCGTTCGGCTCAGCCATCGAGTGTTCCGATCAGTCGCTGGCGGCGATCTTCCGCGTGATGTAGTACTGCTGCGCCAGCGAAAGACCGGCGTTGGTTGCCCAGTACAACACCAGACCGGCCGGAAAGAAGGCGAACATGATCGAAAACACGATCGGCATCGCCTGCATCATTTTTTGCTGCAGCGGATCCATGCCGACCATCGGCGTGAGTCGCTGGGTGGCGAACATGAACACCGCGTTGAGGGCCGGCAGAATGAAATAGGGATCCCGAACCGACAGGTTGTCGATCCACAGGATGAACGGCGCCTGGCGCAACTCGACGGACTCCAGCAACACCCAGTACAACGCAATGAAAATAGGGATCTGCACCAGGATCGGCAAACAGCCCCCCAGGGGGTTCACCTTTTCTTTTTTGTACATCTCCATCATCGCCTGGGACATCCGCTGGCGGTCGTCGCCGTAGCGTTCCTTGAGTTGCTCGATACGCGGCTGCAGCTTGCGCATCCGGGCCGTGGAGCGGTACTGCGCCTCGGTCAGCTTGAAGAACGCGGCCTTGATCAGCACGGTCAGCAGCACGATGGCCCAGCCCCAGTTACCGACGACCTCGTGAATTTTCTCCAGCAGCCAGAAAAGCGGCTTTGAAAACACCGTAAAGATGCCGTAGTTGACGGTCAGTTCCAGGCCTTCGGCGATATCGGGCAACTTCTCCTGCAACTTGGGTCCCACGTACAGGACGCTGTTGAAGTTGTGGCTTGCACCCGGCGGCAGGCTGTAGGCGGGCGAGACCGCGCGGGCGATGTAGCGCGGCGCGCTGCCGCTGCGTATCGCCTGGGTGGTGTACGTGGCCTCTTCGGCGGATTCGGGAATCCACGCGGCGAAAAAATAGTGCTGGATCATCGCCAACCAGCCGCGCTCGGAAGTAACCCGGTATGGATCGTCGACAACGTCGTCAAACGCTATTTTTTCAAACTTGCTTTCCGGGTCATAAAAGCCGATTCCGTAGAAACTGTAGCGTCCGGGATTGGTAAAACCCGCCTTGTCCTCATCGACGGGCACCGACTGTTGCAATTGTTCGTAACGGCTGCCTGCCCACGCCTGCGCTCCACGATTCTCCAGGCTGTGCTCGACCGCAATATCGTAATGACCCGGCCTGAATACGAAGGTTTTCGTTACTACAAGGCCATCGGCGGAAGTCCAGCGCAACGGGACCCGCAGTTCGGCTTCTCCCTCGGACAGGTCGTATTCCATGGCGTCGGGCTGGTAACGGCTGGTGTGGTTGGGTGCTTCCTGGTTGGACAGCAGGCCGGACTGGGCGATAAACAGGCGCTCAGGGGAGGACTGGAGCAACTCGACCAGGGTGTCCGGCTTGTCGAGGTCAACGGGGTAGTTGCGAAGAACGGCAGAAACGATGGTTCCGCCAACCGTGCTGATCCGGACGTCGAGGACGTCAGTGGTCACGCGGACCCTTTCGCCCTCCGTCATCTGCGGTGCGGTCGCGCTGGCCTCAGGCTTCGCCGGCGCGGCGGGCACGGGCAAATCCGCCGTTGCGGACGGTGCGCTTGTATCCATCACCGGGACGTCGGGCTGGACATCGCCCGGGACATCGAGCGTCGTGTTTTCTGCGGCGCGGGGCTGCGGTGCTGGACCGTAGTCTTTTTGCCACTCGATCCACATCAGGTAGCCCAGGAACACCAGCCCCATGATCAGCACCGGCCTCAGATTTCCCATCGTCAGGGTTTCCTCAAATCAGCTGTCCCCGGAGAAGCGCTGCGCGACGCGCTGATCGAGCGCGGACCAGTGGTGCTCCAGGGAGGTAAACAGTTGGTGGTTGTTGCTCGTGGCCGCGGCAGCCCGTGGCATCACGATAATGTCGAAGGATCCCTCCGCGGCTCTCACCTGAGCGGCACGCCAGCGTCGAAAGCTTTCGCGCACCACGCGCTTGATGCGATTACGACCGACTGCCCTGCGATCGACCTTTTTTGAAACCGCCATGCCCAGACGATGGCCGGACGCTCTCGAGGGGCGGGCAATCACTCGGAAAAAGCCATCCGCGGACGCCGCGTTTAGAGTAAATACTCTTTTAAAATCAGAGGGTTTCAAAAGTTTTGCGCTTCGTGGAAACAGCGCTGGCCAAGGGTTATCGGAGCACGCGCTGGACATCGTCGCTATGATTCTTGGGAAAGTGCCGGCGCGCGCAGGGCGTCGTTATCGGACCCGACGTCGTGTCAGGCTGAAAGACGCTTTCTGCCTTTCGCGCGACGGGCCTTGATGATTGACCGACCGGCGCGAGTAGACATGCGGGCACGGAAACCGTGTCTGCGAGCGCGCTTCAGGCGGCTGGGCTGAAATGTACGCTTCATGGTTTTATCCTTGAATTTCAATCGCTGGCCGGGCGGCTTCAGGCGCGCGCTGCGGACAGCTGACAAAAGAGAGGGATTGTAACCCGTACAATCATCGTAAACAAGCGACAGCACGAGCGGGTTTTTCCTGTGGTCAAGTTATCCACAGCGGGGTAGACTTAAGCGCTCGAGGAATCCCGGGCGGAACGAGCCGCCCGCATACACTCTGATTGTTCCCTTTTAGATGTCGAAGAAACACTGGAAAACTTGCGTCGGACACCTGGAACGAGAACTTCCAGCGGATGACTTCAACATCTGGATTCTGCCCCTGCAAACCCGCAGCAGCAAAGGACGAACCGTCATCCAGTCCCCCAATGAGTACGTCCGCGACTACATTGCGATGAATTACCTGGAGCGGATTCGAGACATCTACGAGCACCTCGGCGCGCCCCGCGATTCCATCATCGTCGACGTCAGCAGTGGCCAGGACGCGGTTTCGAAGACCGCGCCGGTGGTGTCGCGAGCACCCCTCAAAACCGGTCTGGACAAGCGCTATCATTTTGACAATTTCGTGCAGGGCAAGTCCA
>JABDPF010000045.1 GCA_013042915.1 Lysobacterales bacterium | reverse complement strand
GCCGTCATTGCCGGCGGTTTCGGCACCGAGAGCGGTGGCGCCTCTGCGGCGGCCGGTGAGTACCAGGGCGAGGTCAATCCGATCGAACCCGAGGAAACAGCCGAGTTGCTGAAAGACGCCAAGAAAGTGATGATCATTCCCGGTTACGGTATGGCCGTTGCGCAGGCACAGCACATCGTGCACGAGATCACCCAGGACCTGCGCGAAAAGGGTGTGGACGTGCAGTTCGGCATCCACCCGGTGGCGGGTCGTATGCCGGGGCACATGAACGTGCTGCTGGCCGAGGCCAAGGTGCCTTACGACATCGTCTTCGAGATGGACGAAATCAACGACGATTTCCCGGACGTGGACGTATCGATCGTAATCGGCGCCAACGACATCGTGAATCCTTCCGCCCTGGAAGAGCCTGACGGCCCGATCGGCGGCATGCCGGTTCTCGAGGTCTGGAAGGGTAAAACCACGATTGTTCTCAAGCGCAGCATGGCCACCGGCTATGCCGGCGTGCAGAACCCGCTGTTCTTCAAGGACAATACGCGGATGCTGTTTGGTGACGCCAAGGACAGCCTGGACGCCGTGTTCAAACTGCTCTGAACGACCAGGGTATGAAAACCGAGGGCCGGGGCATTCCCTGGCCCTTTTTTTACCAGTCCAGGGCGACCGCCAGGCTCAGTTGTCGACCCATCGGAGGCGTACCCGGGAATTCCTGGAAACCGCTGTCGCTGAGATTATCGGCGATCAGCTGGATTCTGAGGCCGGGATAGGGGGCCGGTTGCCATCCCAGTGATGCGGATGCGAGGTATGCAGCATCGCTACTGCTGCGCAACGGGTTCTCCTCTTGCAGGCGGTATTCGTTGTCGAGGCGCAATTCCCAGTTTGCAATCGGTTGAAAGATGAGCGCCAGGGTCAGACGGTGTCGGGCGAAATTGAGTGCGTAATAGCTCGCGTCGACCTCGGCATCCCCGTAATCCGCATCCTTGTGCAGCCAGGCGTACCCACCAACGAGTTTCAGCCGCTCCGATGACCAGGAGAACAGGCCTTCAAAACCGATGACGTCGATATCGACCGCGTTGGCCTGCCGAACGAAGGGTGCACCGCTTCGATACGTCCAGTCCACGAGATCTTCATCCTGCCTGCCGAACAGCGTGGCGCCGAGCGTCCAGTCGGCTGATTCGCGTGTCCAGCCAGCGCTGAGCGTGCCGGCATATTCCCGCCCAAGGTCCGGGTTGCCTCCGAACAGTCCGCTGGGGCGCGAATTCAGCGCTGTGTACCCGGGCAATTGGCTGGTCCGGGCGTACTCGAGATGAAACCGGTCCAGGCCAGACGAGACCGGATGTTCGAGCGCCAGCATGAACATCGGCGCCAGGGCATTCTCATCGCGGTTCGACAGGTCAGCGCGCAGGCCGGCTCGCAGTTCAATGCGCGAACCGCCAGCGAACGTGCGTTTCCAGCCGGGGGCGACTCCGAGCGAGCCGAAGGTCCGCGAGTTGAACCGTCCCTCGGTCAGATCGGTGGATCGCACCAGGCGATCTGCCGTGATTTGGCCCGAGACATGCCATTCAAGCCGGCCTGTCCGTTGTGTCCCGCTGACTGCCAGGGAGGCGTTATGCGTTTCATGCTCGAAGGCGCCGGGCACGCCAGTCTCGACGGTCCGACGATCGAAGTCGTAGTCGTTCTCCAGCCAACGATACGCTGCGCCGATCCTCCACTGACCCCCGGTCGTGCGCCAGCCATGGTCGAGTACCGCCAGGCCGAGCCGCGTCCGGTCGGTTTCGGGCAATGAAGCAATCCCCGTGTACATGCCGGGCCAACCGGCGAACTTGTCGTGGAAGCCGAGCAGCAGATGCGTTTCCCTCTCATCCGTCAGCCACTGGAGATGGCCGCTGAAGCGGCTGAAATCATGGTCTCCGAACGGTACTGTGCCATCGCCGCTGGAAGCGGCCGCCGAGATCGCGGCACCCAGGGTCCCGCCTCCTGAAAGCCTCTCGCGGTGAGCTAGTCGCATCGAGCCGTGACGCAGGCTGTCGGTGCCGATACCCCCGCTGGCACTGCCGCCGGAGCGGATACGTGCGAAGTCGTAGCGCACGGTTGCAACGGATGCATTGAACGCATTCAGGCCATTCGAAAAGTCGGTCAACAGCTCGGGAGCGCTGAGCATGGCGGGGTCGATCGGTATCTCCGCGGCATAGTGCCCGGTTTGTGGGTCGGTGATGGTGACGGCGCCCAGGCGAAAGCCCGTGTTTTCAAACAGGCCGCCTCGCACCGTGATGTCCGCCTGGGCCTCAGGAAGGCCGCGTGCCTGGAGGTTGATCTGTGGATCGAAACGCAGGGCCGTCACCGGTGAGGCAAAGGTCGAGGCCGGCTGATGATTGGCCACGCGTTGCGCGGTCACCGAGATCGGTGCCAGGACCTTGGCTTCTTCGTCCCCCGGCACCGGGGCGGCGGCGATGACCTGAAGCAACAGTGGCAAGGCGAAACAGTCAATCATCCAGAGGCGCCGCTTGCGGGGATGGCGCGCAGTGTAGCCCAATCAACGCCGTGGATCGAACGGTTCCTTCTGCCGAAACCGTTTGCATCCGAACATCCGTATGGCCGGGCCTGACACAGGTCATTCCGCCAGACAATGGAGCGGGGATGCGCCAGGTCGGTAGGCTAAAATAGCCTGCCATAAGGTGCCGACCTGCTCCGGGCCGAGCGAGGAGAAGCAAGGATTTGGGCAGCACGCGCGCCTTGGGAGAAACGAACAATGTCCGTGGCTGATCAACTGCTTGCCGGTCTTCAACTCACCCTGACCGGCATGGTGACGGTTTTCCTGTTACTCACCTTCATGGTGCTGGCCATCGGCTGGATGTCGAAACTGGCCCACCGCCTGTCGCCGCCCGCCCGTCCGGTACCGATGGGCATGAGTGACGGACCACCCGGTTCGGTCGACCCCGCGCTGGTCTCGGTGATCAGCGCCGCCGTTCACCGCTATCGGAATACGCGCCGCTAACGGCGCAGTTCGCGTGACCCCCCCAATACCCCTGGCATTCAAGGAGTGGTGACTCACATGGCCAACAAACTAGGCATTTCCGAACTGGTGCTGCGCGATGGACACCAGTCCCTGCTGGCGACACGTATGCGCATCGACGACATGCTGCCCATCGCTGAAAAGCTGGACAAAATGGGTTTTTGGTCTCTCGAGACCTGGGGCGGGGCGACCTTCGATGCCTGCATCCGCTACCTCGGCGAGGATCCATGGCAGCGCCTGAGGACGCTGAAGCGGGCCATTCCCAACACCCGGCAGCAGATGCTGTTCCGGGCACAGAACATTCTCGGCTATCGGCATTACGCCGATGACGTGGTATCCACGTTCGTCGAGCGCTGCGCGGTCAACGGAATGGACGTGTTTCGTATCTTCGATGCGATGAACGACCTGCGGAATTTCGAGGTGGCCGTCCGCGCCGTCTGCCGGGTGGACAAGCACGCGCAAGGCGCGATGTCGTATACCGTGAGCCCGGTGCATACCACCGAGATGTGGGTGGACATGGGCAAAAGCCTGGAGGATCTAGGCTGTCATTCCATTTGCATCAAGGACATGGCGGGATTGTTGAAGCCTTACGTGGCCGAGGAACTGGTCTCGCGGCTCAAGGAGGCCTGCGATATACCCATCGCTCTGCATTGCCATGCCACGACCGGCATGAGCACGTCCGCCTTGGTCAAAGCGGCAGAAGCCGGAGTCGACATGGTCGATACGTCGATCTCGTCGATGTCCCAGACTTACGGACACTCGCCGACCGAGTCCCTGGCGGCCATTTTCCAGGATACCGACCGCGACACCGGGCTGGACCTGATCGCGCTCGAGGAGATCGCGGCCTATTTTCGTGAGGTGCGCAAGAAGTATGCGAAGTTCGAGGGCTCTCTCAAGGGTATCGACTCGCGTATCCTCGTAGCCCAGGTCCCGGGCGGCATGCTCACCAACATGGAAAGTCAACTCAAAGAGCAAGGCGCGGGCGACCGCATCGACGAGGTGCTCGGTGAGATTCCACGCGTCCGCGAAGACCTCGGATTCATCCCACTGGTTACCCCGACCTCGCAAATCGTCGGTACGCAGGCCGTGATCAACGTACTGATGGGTGAGCGTTACAAGACCATCACCAAGGAGACGGCTGGTGTGCTCAAGGGTGAGTACGGCGCCACCCTGGCGCCCGTCAACAAGGAACTGCAGGCGCGGGTCCTCGATGGAGGAAAGCCCATTACCTGTCGCCCGGCGGACCTGTTGAAACCGGAGGTGAAAAGGCTGACCGAGGAGCTGAAAGCTAAGGCGAAAGAACAGGGCATCGTCCTGGCGAGAGACGCGATCGACGACGTTCTGATCTACGCCCTGTTCCCGCAGATCGGCCTCAAATTCCTGAAGAACCGCGGCAACCCGTCGGCGTTCGAGCCGGTGCCCAACGGAAAGGACGAGGCCGGACCGGCCTCGCCGGCCGCTGCCGCGGTCGGTGGAAGCGGCGGGCCCGAATCCTACACTGTCAAGGTCAACGGTCAAAGCTACACGGTGGAAGTGGCGCCGACCGGGGCGATTTCATCGATTGCCCCGTCCGACGGGGAGGTGGCAGGCGAGGGTGACGCCGACGTAGTCCCGGCGCCTCTGGCGGGCAATATCTTCAAGGTGATGGTCCGGCCCGGGCAGAAAGTGGCCCAGGGCGACGTGGTCGTGATGATGGAAGCCATGAAGATGGAAACGGAGGTGCGCGCGCCCCATGGCGGCACCGTCGTCAGCGTGACCGTAAAGGAAGGCGACGCCGTTTCGCTGAAGGACCCGTTGCTTTACATCCGCTGATCAGCGGGGAGTCCCGAAATGGAACTTGATCTCAAATCCTTGTGGCTCACGACCGGTATCGCGAATTTCGGTATTGGTGAGGTGGTCATGATCTTGGTCGGTGGGGGTCTCCTTTACCTGGCGATTGCGCGCCGTTTCGAACCGCTACTGCTGGTGCCGATCGGTTTCGGAGCCATCCTCAGCAACGTTCCGGTGGCCGGTATGGCCGGACCCGACGGCCTGCTCGGGTACATCTATTACGTGGGCATCGAAACCGGCGTTTTTCCGATGCTGATTTTCCTGGGTTTGGGGGCCCTGACGGATTTCGGAGCACTGATCGCCAATCCCCGAACCCTGTTGCTGGGTGCCGCCGCCCAGTTCGGAATCTTCTTCACGCTGATGGGCGCGCTGGCATTGAATTACCTGCCGGGTTTCGACTTCAGCCTGCAGGACGCAGCGGCCATCGGTATCATCGGCGGCGCCGACGGCCCAACCGCCATTTTCCTGTCGTCGCGGCTGTCCCCCGAATTGATGGGCGCGATCGCGGTGGCGGCCTATTCCTACATGGCTCTGGTGCCGATCATCCAGCCCCCGATCATGAAGGCGCTGACGCCGGTGCACGAACGCAAGGTCGTGATGGAGCAGCTGCGCACGGTTACGCCGCTCGAAAAAATTCTCTTTCCCCTGATGGTGCTGCTGATCACCGCGCTGCTGCTGCCGGCGGCCCTGCCGCTGATCGGCATGATCACGTTTGGCAACCTGTTACGTGAATCCGGCGTCGTCGACCGCCTCAGCAAAACCGCCCAGAACGAACTGATCAACATCGTGACGATTTTTCTCGGCCTCGGAGTGGGTTCCAAGCTCCAGGCCGACAGCTTCCTGACGGTCCAGACCATCGGCATCCTGTTGCTCGGCGCAATCGCATTCTCGGTTGGCACGGCTTCGGGCGTGCTGATGGGCCGGATCATGTACCGGGTCACCGGCGGAGCGGTCAATCCGCTGATTGGTGCGGCGGGCGTGTCGGCGGTTCCGATGGCGGCGCGTGTGGTCAATCGCGTGGGCCTCGAAAACAACCCGCACAATTTCCTGCTGATGCATGCAATGGGTCCCAACGTGGCCGGCGTGCTCGGATCCGCGGTGGCGGCCGGCTTGCTGCTCGCCCTGCTCGGTGGCGGCGGCTAGACGCTGCATCCGGTAAGCGAATCTCTGCAACCTCGCAACTCGCGGGGTTTTCCATCACGTCCCCCGGTTTCCTGATTCGGCTTGCTTCTATATACTGTGTGGTATACAGTATATGACACATACTATGTGATACACAGTATCAAGGTGATTCCATGAAGCGCGGTGAAATCGTCGAAAAGCTCAGGCTGGAATTACGCCGGGGTGCACTGCCGCTTGCCGTGCTGAGCCAACTGCGCCAGGAACATTACGGCTATTCGTTGCGCAAAGAGCTGAATGCCAAGGGACTGGACATCGACGAGGGCACGCTTTACCCGCTGGTCCGACGCCTCGAAAAACAGGGGCTGCTCTGCAGCGAATGGCGGTCCGACGACAAGCGCCGCAAGCGCTATTACCGGCTGTCGGACCTCGGAACCGAGGTACTGGTTTCACTGTTGCACGAATGGCGTTCCCTGAACGCTTGTCTCGACCGCATTATCGAGGAGAAATCATGATGGAATGGCTCGCATCCTATGCTCACCAGGTCGTTTCCTACCTGCCGGCAGCGCAGCGCGACGACACGTACGCCGAAATCTATGACAGCCTCTGCGAAGAATACGCGGACTGGTGTCAGGCACACCCCGGGGGTAAGGAAACCGAATTTCTGGACGAGTCCAAGGGGCACCCCATGAGATACGCCACCCAGCTGGCCTCCAACGATTCCGCCTACCTGGTGGGGCCGCGATTTTATTTCAGCTTTCTTGCCGCGTTGAAAGGGGCGGCGACCGTGGTCGCCATCATTTTTGTTGTCATTGGAATCGTGAATGCGCTGGCATCCGGCCAGTTATTTTCGGCCCTGTTGAACACGCTGTGGGCTCTCCCGCAGTCGTTGTTGTGGGTGGGCGCGGCGGTACTCGGCGTGTTCGTGGCCTTGGAGAAGTCCGGTGAAACCGCCAGCTGGCTGGACGGATGGCAAGCCAGCGACCTGGTTCTCACAGACGATCACCAGACGATTTCCCGGGGCGAAACGGTGTTTGAACTGGTCGTGGCCAGCTTCGCCCTGCTGTGGATCCTGGGACTGGTCGAGTTTCCCGGCATGATCCGGCACGACGGCGTGTGGGCAGACGCATGGACGATCAACCTGCCGACCCTTTACTGGTGGATTCTGGGCGCGTCGCTGGTATTCGACATCGTGTTTGCTTTGCAGCGGCTTCGGCGGTCTGTCTGGACGTCACGCCTGCGCCTGGTGAAAATCATCAACGACGTCATCTGGATCGCGCTGTTTGCCTACGCGGCCGCGCAGCCCGAGCTTTTGTCGGTCGAGCACGTGTCGGCAAGCGAGTTTCTGCCGCTGGTCGAAAACGCCGTCAAGGGCACCCTGCTGGTGGTCATCGCCATCATTGCCTGGGACGCATTGACTCACGTACGGCGCTGGATCAGCCAGGCCCCGCCAAAGAGTCAATCGAATGGTTGAAGGCGGGCCGCGTATCACGGCCAATCGATCCGCGGAGGAGATAACCGGCCCGAGCCTGTCCAGCCGTTGGCAGCCCCATTCGTCTGCTGCTCCGGTACAACATCTCTCTTGGCCAGCCCCCGGTGAGCGATTCGCCTCGGGATGAAGACGGCAGCCGAACCTCGTAAGATGAGAGGCTGTCACTGTCACAGACCCAGGGAGAACACGCTATGACAAACCGAATCGTACGACGAGTGGGTTCTTGGTACTGGCCACGCCGTTGACATGTCTCGCTGACGTGACGATCGAACAAAATGTTCGTATGGAGGCGGGGGGAGCCATGTCCTTGATGAACTCCAGCGGGGCCGTGACCACCCTGATTTCTGGTGAGCGCAGCAGGACGGAAAACACCGTGGAGCCTGGCTCGAAGATCATGAGGTCCTTCGCCATGGATGACATTTGGAGCGAGGCAGGCAATGCAGCGCTCGACGCGTCCGCGGATACCGCGGCCGCGCATGCAAGTTCGGCGCTTGGCCAGAAAACGGCGGAAGCGCTCGGCGACAGCGTGGGAGGTTCCGTCGCCGGATCGGCCATCGGCGCCGCCAGCCAAAAACTGATCGGAGGCGCGTTGGGCAAATTCCGCAAGCGAAAAAAAGAGGAGGAGCCCGAGCCGGTGGCAGACCCGGCCGCAGCCTCGGTAAATCTGTTCACGATCACTACGGAATTGACCGGTGTGAGCCGGGACGATATCCCCGCTCCCCAATTCGAAGTGCCCCAGGGCTGGCAACGGGTGGAGTCGGCCTCCTGGTAAGCGCCCTTGAGAGGTCGATCATCCTGCGAAACGGTGAGTGATGCGCCACTTCCTTGAACGCCGGCATTTCAGAGTACAATCAGGTGCAGCAGACAGCCCGGAAAGCCCATGAGCGAAGCAGAAAAGCCACCAGAGACACACGCGATGCCCGAACACGACGATCCGGGCCTGCCGCCACTGATCAAGGACATCAAGCTCCTGCGCAAGGTGATCGTTTACCACCTGCTGCTGGGCGTGGCCTTGCTGTCCCTTGCGTCGGTTTTTCCGGGCTTCGTGGACTTTTTGCCGGTGGGCGGCGTAAACGAACTGGTCGAGCGCACCGACGCGATGGGCTTGCCGACAAGCCCCATGGGCGCAACCGACGTCCCGATCATGGATTCGGAGATCGTCAACACGGTTATCCGCGCCACGACCCGGTTCGACAGCCTGGGTTACGGTCGCAAACTCGCCATTATCCTGGTGGGCGTCTGGTTACTGATGCTGCCGGTATCCTGGGTTCACAAGGGCATCCACCGTGCGAGCACGCACGATCACTCACTGGATGAAACTACGTTGATCCTGCCGGGAATCGTAGCGGCCATCGTGCTGGTCGTGCAGCACAGCCTGGCGCTGGCGTTCAGCCTCGCAGGCATCGTGGCGGGCGTGCATTTCAGGCGCGCGCTGCAGGACACATTCGATGCCCTGTTCATACTGGTTGCGATCGGCACCGGTATCGCCGCGGGCATCGAAGCGCTCGAAATTGCCACCGTGCTGACGGTGTTCTTCTGCTACTCGACGCTTTACGTTTACTACGTGGGTGACGGCCTGGAATCCCACCATGAAGCCCATCGCAAGGCGCTCAAGAGGGCGCGAAAGAAAACCGAGGCCGAGCGTATCGATCCTCAGTCCGGCATGTAAGAAGCGGGTTCTCGGACGCTGCCGGCAGGATCCGGGATAACCGGTTGCGTTACCGGTTCCCTGGTTCGCACCCGTTCGATGAACAGGAGGCCAACGTGACTCTTTCTAACCGTATCGAACCTCGATCCCATCTCACTGACCCTGCTCGGCGCCGACTGCTGGGCGCTGCCAGCGCCGGCATGGTTGCCGCCACCCTGGGGGGCGTGATGCCCCACGAAGCGGACGCAAAGCAGGGATCCGCGGAGGGTGCGTTGCGCTGGGGAATCGTCGGTACCGGCGGTATTGCCAACGCCATGGCGCCACGCATCATCGAGGCGGCCGGCGCCGGCCTGGCAGCGGTATCCAGCCGCCGGATGGAAACGGCCAGGGCGTTTTCCTCCAAACACGCGGTTCCACATGCGTTCGACTCCTGGCAAGAAATGCTCGCATCCGACACCATCGACGCGGTCTACATCGCCACCCCGACAAGCGTGCGCGAGGAAATCGGCGTGGCGGCAGCCGGGCAGGGCAAGCACGTGCTGGGTGAGAAGCCGTTTGCCAACCTGGAATCCCTGCAGCGAATCATTGCGGCCTGCCGCTCGAATGGTGTCGGCTTCATGGACGGCACGCATTTTCCGCACCTGTTCCGTACCCGTAAAATCCGGGAGGAGATGAGAGAGCAGGTGGGCCAAGCCTGGTCGCTTGCTTCAGCGTTTCAATTCGACCTGGGCGATACGTCCAATATTCGCTACCGCCCCGCCCTCGAGCCTTACGGCGCCATCGGAGACGCGGGCTGGTACAACATGCGTGCGGCGTTCGAGTTTATGCCGGACGATGTCGAGCTGGTTGCATCCGAGGCCTGGTTGCAGCGCGGCGGCGCTCACGATGCGGCGGTTACCGGGAGCGGCCTGATGCGGTTCAGTGACGGTTCGACGTCGACCTGGCATTGCGGGTTCATTTCCGGCGCCAGCGTGCAGGACCTGCGGATTTCCGGCAACGCGGGCGTTCTGTGGGTCGATGACTTCGTGGGCCTCAAGGGCAACGAGCGATGGCGCGTCAGCCAGGGCCGCGAAACCCGGGAGGTCGATGTGCCCTTCAGTCAACACCCGGCGACATCGATGTTCGAGAACTTCGCACACATGCTGGGTCATTCCGAACGCCTCGACGCCAGCGCCCGAGCCAGCCTGCGCACGCAGGCCTGGCTGGATGCTGCCTGGCGAAGCGCCTTGGAAAACGAAGCCAAGGGCTGACTATCGGCACTCCGGCCCCGGTTTATCCCCGGTTCAAGCCCGTCCGGCCATGAAGTGACGTATCAAGCCGGTCGTCGACGCATCGTGCTCGCCGATCTCTCCGGATTCCAGTTCCGGCAGGATCACTCCCGCCAGCGCCTTGCCCAGTTCCACGCCCCACTGGTCGTAGCTGTTGATATTCCAGATCACGCCCTGGACAAAGATTTTGTGCTCGTAAAGCGCGATCAAGGATCCCAGGCTGCGGGGCGTGAGGCGGTCGATCAGCAAGGTATTGGTCGGGCGGTTGCCCTCGAAGGTCTTGTGCGGCTTGAGCATTTCGATGCGGGTTTCGGATATTCCCGCGTCGCGCAATTGCCGTTCTACCTGGTCGGTGGGCAGCCCGAAGGCCAAGGCCTCGGTCTGGGCGAAAAAGTTGGACATCAGCTTGAGATGATGGTCGCCTGTCGGGTTCAGGGATTCGGTGAAGCCGATGAAATCGGCCGGGATCAACTTCGTGCCCTGGTGGATGAGTTGGTAAAAGGCGTGTTGACCGTTGGTGCCGGGCTCGCCCCAGATGATCGGCCCGGTTTGGTAATCCACCCGTTCCCCGCCGGCGTCGATCGACTTGCCGTTGCTTTCCATGTCGCCCTGTTGGAAATAGGCTGCGAAACGGCTCAGGTACTGGTCGTACGGCAGCAACGCATGGGTCTCGGCGCCAAAGAAATTGTTATACCAGACACCCAGCAGCGCCAGGGTGATCGGCAGGTTGTCCTCGGCCGGGCATTCAAGGAAATGCCGGTCCATCGCGTGGGCGCCTTCGAGCAGTTCCTCGAAGCGCTCGAAACCGACACGCAGGGCGATTGACAGGCCGATCGCCGACCACAGCGAGTACCGGCCGCCGACAAAATCCCAGAACCCGAACATGTTCTCGGTATCGATACCGAACGCGGTGACCGCTTCGCCGTTGGTCGACATGGCGGCAAAGTGCCGCCTCACGGCGGCGTCGCCCAGCGCGTCGGTCAGCCAATTCCTCGCGGTTTGCGCGTTGGTCATCGTCTCCTGGGTGGTGAAAGTTTTCGATGCCACCAGGAACAAGGTGCTTTCCGCATCGACCGACTTCAGCGTTTCGGCAATGTCGGTGCCGTCCACGTTGGAGACGAAGTGCACCCGCGGCCCGTCCGCATAGTGCTGCAGGGCCGTGCAAACCATCACCGGTCCGAGGTCCGAGCCGCCGATACCGATATTGACCACGTCGGTGATCGGCTTGCCGGTGGCTCCTTTCCATTCGCCGCTGCGCACGGCGTTGCTGAAGTTCCGGATGCGGGCGAGCACCGCGTTGATCTCGGGCATTACGTCCTCGCCGTCAACGAAGATCGGCGTGCCGGCGCGATTTCGCAGCGCGATGTGCAGCACCGCGCGGCCCTCGGTCCAATTGATTTTTTCACCGGAAAACATGGCAGCGGTTTTTTCCCGGATACCGGCCGCCGCGGCCAGTTCGCGCAACAGGCGCATGGTTTCGGCGTCCGCCTTGTTCTTCGAATAATCCAACAGGATGCCGAGGGAGCGCTCATGGACCGTCATTGCTTCGAAGCGTCCGGAATCCGCGAATAACTCACGAAGGTGTTTGGGTTTTATCTCGTTGGCGTGCGCTTCCAGCGCTTGCCACTCGGCGGAGCGGGTCAATGAACTCACGTCGTATCCTCTGTACCGCGGCAAAACGCCATTGTACCGGACCCTTGAAACGGTGGGCCGATCGATGAGCCGAGCTTTTGGAATCCCTGTCGTGTGCATCCAAAGTAACCTTTTGACGCATCCAAGCGTCAAACAGTGAAGAGGGAACGTGATGGCCGTCGCGCTGTGCAAGAGGAAAACGGCTTGTCGAGAATTTCATTCCCCCTGACTTTTGGCTCATGCTGGCCCTCGTGTGTTGTGGTGTTATAGGGCGGTGAAACACTGGATGGTACCGTGAAAAAATTATTGAGAATTTCCGCTCCGATCCTGGTCCTGCTGGCTGGATTCATGGTGGTCCAGGGATTGGTGGCGGCCAAGCCCCAGCCCGAAAAGAAAGACGAAGAGGTTCGTAAACTCTCGCTTTATGTCGATTCGGTCGTATCTGAAGAGGTCACCGTCGCGATCAGAACGCAGGGTGCGGTGCGGCCCAAGACCGAGATCGAGCTGATTCCGCAGGTTTCCGGACGTATCGTGATGGTTTCGGACCAGTTCAGCGCCGGGGCCGAGTTTGCCCCCAACACACTGCTGGCCAAGATAGACGACGCCGACTACCAGGTGGCGGCCGTGCGTGCCGAGGCACGGGTTGCCGAGGCGCAGACTGCGCTGGAACGCGAGCTGGCCACCGCTGAGATCAAGAAAGAGGAATGGCGCGATGGCGGCAAGAACCAGGAGCCTACCGATTTCGCGCTGAACCTCACCCAGGTCAGGCAGGCCCAAGCGATGCTGCGGGCTGCCAAAGCGGACCTGGAGAAAGCCCGGCTGGACCTCGCGCGGACCGAGATTCGCGTGCCGTTCCAGGGCCGGGTGCGTACGCGCGGCGTCGGTCTCGGCCAAATCGTCTCGGCCGGGGCCTCCATGGGTCGCGTGTTTTCGATCGACACCGTGGAAGTGCGCCTGCCGCTGACTGACGCCCAACTGACCGAACTCAATTTGCCGCTCGGCTTCGAGGCCAGCGAAGAAGCGGGTGCTCCAGCCGTCAGTTTCAGCGCCATGATGGGAAGCCGGGAATACCATTGGCGCGGCAACATCGTCCGGATCGATGCGTCCATAGACGAAAGCACGCGCCTGATATACGCCACGGCGGAGGTCAGGGACCCCTACGGTGAGGCGGCCAAGGACGGGATGCCGATCGCGGTGGGCATGTTCGTGAATGCCGAGATCAAGGGCGTGCGGGAACAGAAGGCGTTCGTGATGCCGCGCCTGGCCTTGCGCAACAAGAACAGCGTGTACGTGATCAACGAGGAAAACGAACTGGAAATTCGCACCGTGGACGTGTTGTCCACTTCCGAGGAGCGGGTGCTGGTCAAAAGCGGCGTGCTGCCTGGCGACCGTGTCGTGACATCGCCGGTGCCCAATGCGATCGATGGAATGGCTGTGGAGCCGCTTTTTCGTAAAGCCCAGGGCTGACAACGCAACCGAATCAGATACAGGGTCCGAAGCGGAACCCGAAGCGGAACCCGAGGAAATTAATCCATGAATCGCCTGATCGAATGGTGGGCACGGAATTCCGTTGCCGCAAATCTGCTGATGGTCGGTATTTTTGTCGCCGGCGTCATCGGTTTCTTCCAGCTGGAACGCGAAATGGACCCGCAGGTTCGTTTCCCGGGGCTCGAGATCGAGGTGATCTGGCCCGGTGCCGCGCCGCAGGAAGTCGAGGAACAGATCGTTGCCCGCATCGAGGAATCGGTCAGCGACATGGACGCGATCGAGTGGGTCCGGTCGAGTTCGTCGGAAGGCTATGGCGGGGTTTACATCCTGGCCGAACAGCAGGTGGACTTCACCCAATTCATGAACGACGTGAAAATTCGCGTCGATTCCATCTCCTCTTTCCCGCGCGACATCGAGCCGCCCAAGGTGCGCCAGTGGGTCAATCGCAACGAGTTCATCCGCGTCGCCGTTCACGGTGACCTGACGGAGCGGGAGCTGAAACGGCTGGCCGAGCAGTTGCGTCGAGAAGCCGCGGTGTTGCCGGCCATCACGGTCGTCGAACTGTTCGGCGTGCGGCGCGAGGAAGTGTCCATCCAGGTCAGCGAAGAAGCGCTGCGCCGCTACAACATGAGTTTCGTCGAGGTCGCGAACGCGATCCGGAATACCTCCATCAACCAGTCTTCGGGCTCGGTCCGAACCGACGTGGGTACCTACCAGCTCAAGGTTCGAAGCCAGGCTGACACGGAAGCGGAATTCGCCGAAATCATCATTCGCCAGACCGCCGACGGCGGCACGATCCGGGTGGGAGACGTGGCCACCGTGATCGACGGATTCGAGGACAACCCGATCCTGGCGACCCTGAACGGCGAACCGGCGGTGTTGCTGCAGGTGATGACCACCGAGACGATGGACATCGTCAAGGCTTCCGAATCGATCCGGGAATGGATTGCAAAACGCCAGGACACGCTGCCTGCCGGCGCCCAGCTGACCCTCTGGACGGATAACGCCGACGATTTTCGCAGCCGCATGAAAACCATTGGCAACTCGGCCGCCCTGGGACTGTTTCTGGTCATGATCTTCCTGGTCCTGACGCTGCGGCCGATCGTCGCGTTCTGGGTGGCGGTGGGTATCGCAACGGCATACGCGGGCGCTTTCGTGTTCCTGCCCACGGTGGAAGTGTCGCTCAACATGCTTTCCACCTTTGCCTTTCTGCTGGTGCTGGGCATCGTGGTCGACGACGCGATCGTGGTCGGAGAGGGCATCCACACGGAAGCCCACCGCATCGGCGGGGGCGTCGAGGCGTCCATCGCGGGCGCGCAACTGGTGGCCAAGCCGGTCATCTTCGGCGTACTGACGACCGTGATGGCCTTCCTGCCATGGCTGTTCCTGAGCGGCTCGACCAGTGAATTCACCCGCCACATCACCTGGGTCGTCATACTGGCCCTCGGATTCTCGCTGATCGAATCCCTTTGGATTCTGCCTTCCCACTTGGCCGGAATGAGGCCGCGCGACGAGAAGAAGCTTGGCCGTTTCGGGCATTTCCAGAAAGGCATTTCGGACAGCATCATCCATTTTGCCCACCGCCACTATCGGCGCATCGCGCAGTTCGCGGTGAACAGGCGTTACCTGACGTTCAGCTTTTTCGTCGTGGTCCTGATGGTCGGCTTTACGCTGTTCAGCGCCGGTTGGGTCAAGAAGGCTTTCATGCCTGAGATCGAGTCGGACGAGGTCGTCGTCAATGTCACGCTGCCCGAAGGCGCCCCGTACAGCCGTGCGCTGGAAATCCTTACCCAACTGCAGCAGGCCGAGGCCGAATTGGTGGAGGAAGTCAGCCAGGCGACGGAGGGCGAAGGGCAGCTGATCGAAAACTGGTACACGCGCTCGCGGCGCGACAGCGTGCTGGCGATCGTCAAGCTCGCTCCGCCTGAGGTGCGTGAGATGAGCGCCAAGGATGCGGCCCTCCGTCTGCGCGAACTGATGGGTGACGTTCCGGACGCGAAGGAGGTCTCGGTTCAATACACGCAGAATAACGACGGCCCCGGGTTCGAGATGTCGGTACGCCACAACGACCTCGACACCCTGCGGCTGGCGGTCGACGATCTCGAAACCCGCTTGCGCACCTACGACGCCCTCTACGACATACGAAACAACCTGGAGAGCGCCTCAGACGAGATCCAGATCACGCTGCGCTCGGGCGCGCACAAGCTCGGACTGACGCTTGGCGACGTGACCCGGCAGGTTCGCCAGGCCTATTACGGCGAAGAGGTGCAGCGCCTGCCCCGCGCGGGCCAGGACGTGCGCGTTATGGTGCATTACCCCGAATCTTCACGTCGCTCTATCGAGAGCCTCGAGCACTTCCGCGTGCGTACTGCCGACGGCCGAGAAGTGCCGCTGCTGTCGGTGGCCGACCTCGAATACTCACCGGGCATCAAGCGGATACAGCGCTGGAACGGTGCGCGCGCGGCCCGCGTCTCGGCGGATCTCAAGGACAGCGTGCGCGATGACATCATGAAGGACCTGGAAGAGAACTTCATTCCGGAGTGGGAAAAGCGCTACCCCGGCCTCGACCACGGATCGGTCGGGCAGGCGGAGGGCGAAGCCCGCTTCATCAAGGAAGTGACCGGCCTCTACCTGATCGCGTTTTTCGTGATGTACGCCATGCTGGCGGTCGCTTTCCACAGCTACTGGCAGCCGCTGTTGATCCTCGTGGCCATGCCCTACGCTTACGTCGGCGCCATCTACGGGCACGCGGTGCTGGGTATGACCATGGCCATATTCAGCTACTTTGGCATCGCGGCCGCGGCCGGAGTGGTCGTCAACGACAACCTGGTCCTGATCGATTACACGAACCGCCTGCGAGATAAAGGGATGAAACCGCTGGAGGCCATTATCGAAGCCGGCGTGGTCCGGTTCCGGCCGATCATGCTCACGACGGCCACGACCATCGTCGGCTTGACGCCGATGATGTTGGAGCGGTCGATCCAGGCCAAGTTCTTGATTCCCATCGTGATCTCTTTGGTGTTCGGCGTGTTTACGGCGTTCTTCGTGACGCTGCTGATGGTGCCCGCGATGTACGCCATCGGGGTAGATATTTCGGACCTCCGCGCTCGCGGCCGCACGCGGGTGAAGCGGGTGTTCCATCGCGATGACTCCCGGCCGGCGGACTCGATCGGCTGAGCTCCCCGAGACGAACGAGACTTTGGTTTGGAGGCCGGCATCAGCCGGCCTCTTCCTCCTCGGATGGCACCTGGCCATCAAGCGTTCCCCAGAAAGCCTGGATCAGCGGGCTGGCCAAACGCCTGCGTCGCGTCACGAGTCCAACCTCGTAGGGCGCCAGCCCCTTGCCGACGTCCAGCACCTCGACGGAATCCTTGAGCGGGCTGTTGTCGAGCACGATCCGGGGTACGACACCGATTCCGAAACCGAGGCTGACCATACTGACGATGGCCTCGTTGCCGGATACCTGTGCGTAAATCGAAGGTGAAACCCCGATCTGGCGAAACCAGCGGTCGGCACGCTCACGGGCGAGCCCCCGTTCGTTCAGTATTATCGGGATACCCTCCCATTCATTTCCGCTGACTCCGCGGGCCTGCCCGGTATCCCTGGCCGCTATGAACACCAGCGGCGAGACGGCAATCGGGCGAAACGCCAGGCCGGCTTGAAGGTTTGATGGACGAGCGGCGATCGCGATGTCCTCGCTGCCGGACAGCACTCGGCTGATCGCATCCTCCGGGTCGCCCGTGTGCAGCTTGATCTCGATGCGGGGATGGCGTCGGCGCACGCGCGCCAGGATATCGAACAGGAAACTGTAGCTGGCGGTTACCGAGCAATACAGGCTGACTTCGCCATGCAACTCGGTGGCTTCGGCCAGAATCCGGTTTCTCATGGTATCCCAGTCTGCGAGCGCGTCGGCGGCGTAGTCCCGAAACAGACAGCCTGCGTGCGTCAGTGCAACCTGGCGGTTGCTCCGCTCGAACAGCTTGATCCCCAACTCGGCCTCCAGCCGTTGGATGGCCCGGCTCAGTGCAGAAGGGCTGACATGACCCGCTTCCGCGGCGCGGCCAAAATGAAGGGTCTCGGCGAGATTGAGAAAGTGCCTCAGCGTGCGTGCATTCACCGGCTAATTATTGCATAAATAACAATAATAAAATGTAAATAAATCAATTTACGCAACTTGCAGACCAGCCCATACTGGCGGCCTTCCCTCGACATTTCAGGACAGCTTCATGCAGGTTTATTACGACAAAGATTGCGACACTTCGCTCATCCGCGACCGGAAGGTCGCCATTATCGGCTACGGCTCCCAGGGTCATGCCCATGCCTGCAATCTGCAGGATTCGGGTGTCGAGGTGACGGTTGGGCTGCGCGCCGGTTCCGCATCGCGCGACAAGGCAGCGGCCCATGGCCTGAAGGTTGCCGACGTGGCACAGGCCGTGGCCGGCTCGAACCTGGTGATGATCCTGACGCCCGATGAATTCCAGGGCGCGCTCTATCGGGACGAAGTGGAGCCCAACCTGGCCGAGGGGGCCACGCTGGCCTTCGCGCACGGTTTTTCCATCCTGTACGGGGAAATCGAGCCCCGTGCCGATCTCGACGTGATCATGATCGCACCGAAAGCGCCCGGACACACCGTACGCAGCGAGTTCGTGAACGGCCGCGGCATACCGGACCTCGTTGCCGTGGCGCAGGACGCGTCCGGGTCCGCCAAGGAAATGGCGCTATCTTATGCCTCGGCCATCGGCGGAGGCCGTACCGGCATCATCGAGACGACGTTCAAGGACGAGTGCGAGACGGACCTGTTCGGCGAGCAGGCGGTGCTCTGCGGCGGCTGCGTCGAACTGGTCAAGGCCGGTTTCGAGACGCTGGTGGATGCCGGCTATCCCGCGGAAATGGCTTATTTCGAATGCCTGCACGAGCTCAAGTTGATCGTCGACCTGATGTTCGAAGGCGGTATCGCCAACATGAACTACTCGATCTCCAACAACGCCGAGTTCGGCGAGTACGTGACCGGCCCGCAGGTGATCAACGATGAATCCCGCAGGGCGATGCGTCAGGCGCTGGAAAACATCCAGAACGGCGCATACGCCAGGCGTTTCCTGGCCGAGGGAGCTTCGGGGTATCCCGAAATGACCGCGGCCCGGGCGGCGAATGCGGAGCACCCGATCGAGCGGGTCGGCGAGAACCTGCGCGCCATGATGCCCTGGATTGCCGCCAACAAAATTGTCGACCAGGAAAAGAACTGACGCGATAAGAGCAGCGCCCTCGGGTGGTCGAGAAGAGGGCGCGCGGCGCCTACGCAGGGTAGGTTTCAGGCGCGAAAGCCGGCTTCGACCTTCTCCTGGATCTTGTCGCACAGCGACCGTGACTGGCTGACCAGCGCGTCGAGGTCGGTTTCCATGGCGGCAATGAAGTCGTCGTCCCCGGTATGCGGCAGGTTGATGCGCACGTTGTGGATGGCGCCCTGTACGCCGGCCAGGGCCATCAAGGCACCCACCCCGGCATCGCTCATGACGGCCTGGTTACCAATGTTCGCGGCCTGCTCGCACAGGTCGAGAACCAATCGGCACAGCTTGGCCGTGCGCATCGGAACTTCGGACGCAGTGCGATAACCGGCCCGGATCGCGGCTGCGCGCGCGGCCTGCTGGTCCGCGGTGTCCTTTGCCATTCGCATACCCGCAATGACTTCGTTGAACGCTTCGGTGTCTTCGTCCACTGCCCGCAGCAGCTGGTCTTTGAGGTCCTGGGCCTTTTCCGCCAGTTCGCACAGAACCGCGTACCGGTCATCGTATTCGCCCTTGCCGATGGACAGGTTGACCACCATCGAGGCCAGCGCCGCGCCGATGGCTCCCGCCAGCGCCGCGATCGATCCTCCGCCCGGGGCTGGCGTGTCGCGCGAGACTTCATCGACGAAGTCGGCCACCTTCCTATTTACGAGGGGGCCGTCCTGGGCAGGCAGCCCGACGACTTTCCGGTCGATGTCGAACGGCGCCACGTCGGCAAGCCCGAGTGATTGCACCGCACTCGTCACCACGTCGCGCGCCGGTATGCCGGTCGATTTCATCATTTTTCGCAGGTAGTGGAGGCCGGATGCGCGGATGGCGTCATAAGGCACGACGCCTACGACTTCGGAGCCGGTGACCGTGATACCACGGTGGTTTGCAAGTTCGCGGGCCGCGTCATAGGCTTTGTGCATCGGCGTGACGGTGTAATCGGTCAAGTTGATCGAGATTTGCGCGCACTGGTAGTCCTCGACCACCCAGCCGATGGCTTTCAGCTGCGTGAACAGACCGTCCTTGTAAACCGGGCAGCCCGTCAGGTTTTCCGGGTCGAGGCCTATTGATTCATAGCGTTGTGCAAGGTCCTTTCCGTATTGTTGCTTGTAGAACGACGCGAGTTCGGCAAAAGATGAAGCCACGTAATCGGAATTGCCGTCCGGGAAACGCTCTTTCTCGAAATACACCACCTCGCCCTTGTAGTAGAAGGGTTCGGTATTGCCGATCCGTTTCCAGCGGCCTCTTTCCCTGATTTCGTAGGCGATTTCGTTTGCGTAGCGCCGATCGGTCGTGTTCAGGTTGATGTTGTAGGCAATCAGGAATTCACGCGCGCCCACGGCGATTGCGCCGGACCTGGCGTTGAACTCCGCGGGTCCGAAATCCGGTTTCCACTCGGGTTTCGAGAGTTTCTTCTGCAAGCCCTCGTACTCGCCCGCCCTTACCGTGGCCAGGTTGCGCCGCTCGGGGCTGCTGGCCGCGTGCTCATAAAGATAAACCGGGATCGCGAGTTCTTCGCCGATCCGCTCGCCAACCTCGCGCGCAATCCGCGCGCAATCGTCCATCGTCGCGCCGGCGACCGGGACGAACGGGCACACGTCCGTGGCGCCGAAACGGGCGTGCTCGCCGCTGTGGCGCGACATGTCGATCAGGTCGGCAGCCTTGGCGACGGCCCGAAAAGCCGCTTCCTTGACCGGCTCCGGTTCGCCAATAAAAGTGACCACGGTGCGGTTCGTGCTTTCGCCGGGATCCACGTCGAGCAATTCGACGCCCCGGACGGACTCGATGGCGTCGGCTATTTGCTTGATGACAGAAAGATCGCGGCCCTCGGAGAAATTGGGAACGCATTCGATGATGGTTTTCACGGTATTGCCCCGAAAAATTTGGAAAGACGAATACCATTTTACGAGAGTTGCCCACCAGGGCATTGATCTGCATTGGCGGTATGGTGGAAGCGCGAGAACCTGGCCAGGATTCGATACGGCCGGCGGATGGTTTGTCGGCTGGACTAGACCTTGGGTTCCGCGGGGGGCAGGCCTTCCATTTCACGGTCGACCCGGTCCACGTAAACGCTGGCGGAAATATCGCCGCAGACGTTCAGCGTGGTGCGGCTCATGTCGAGGATGCGGTCCACGCCCAGGATGATCGCGATGCCTTCCGGCGGCACGCCGACCGTGGCCATCACCAGCATCATCAGGGGCAGTGAGCCGCCCGGCACACCGGCGGCGCCGATCGCGGTCAGGACCGCCAGGATCACGACGATGATCTGGCTGCCCAGAGACAGGTCGACCCCGAATACCTGCGCCAGGAAAAGCACGGTGATCCCTTCGAACAGCGAGGTGCCGTTCATGTTCATTGTCGCCCCGAGAGGAAGCACGAAGCCCGCAATTTTGGGCTGGACGTCCAGCTTGTCCTCGGCGGTCGCGATAGACGTGGGCAGCGTGGCCATGCTGGAGCTGGTGGAAAAGGCCGTGATGAACGGCGCGCCGATAGAACGCCAGAACTTTATCGGGTTCATCTTGCCGAAGAAGCGGACGAGCCCGGAGACGCCGATGGTGGCATGGATGAAAAGTCCCAAAAGCACCACGAACACGTACATTCCAAGTTGCGCCAGGATGCTCCAGCCGAATTGGGATGTAATCACGAATATCAGGCCAAAGACGCCGTAGGGCGCCAGCTTCATCGCCCAGTTGATGATCGCGATGATCGCATCGCCGATGCCCTCGAGCAGTTCGATCACGGGTTTGGCGCGTTCCTCGGGGATGGCGGTCAACGCCGCGCCGAAGATCAGGGCGAAAAAGATCAAGGCCAACATGTCCATGTCGGCGGCCGCGGCCACCGGGTTACGCGGAACGATGTTGACGAAAGTAGAGACGCCAAAATCCGGCGGACCGGATGCCGCCATGCCCTCCGCGCCACCGGAAAAACGCTGCATGAGTTCATTGCGGGTTTCCTCGGGCAAGCCTTCGCCGGGCTTGACGGTGTTGACCAGCGTCAGGCCGATGGTCGCCGCGATCAGGGTGGACAGCGCGAAATACCCAAAAGTGCGTCCGCCCAACCGGCCCAGGGTTCGCATGTCGCCAATGCCGGCAACGCCAAGCGCAATCGAGGTGAAAACGATGGGAACGACGGTCATGAACAGCATTCGCAGGAACACCTGTCCGACCGGAAACATGACATTATCGGAGAGAAACACCAGCCAGGCCTCGCCGGCGAAAAAGGCGTTGGCGGTACCGCCCGCCAGCGCGCCGAGGACCAATCCGAGTGCAATCTTGGTATGGAGCTTCAGGGGAATCTCCCTTGTTCTTGTGCGTCCCGCCGCGACCATTCTACAGACTTCATAAGCAAATTGAATGTCGTGTTTCATGCGACAATGACGCGATGCGACAACCGCCGCAGAAAACACGTTCCCGACACTGGATAGCCGGCCTGTGCCTCTCCCTGGCGCTGTCTGCCGGTGCCGGCGAACTGCGGGCGGATGAGCTCGAGGTGGTTATCGAGGGCGTCTCCGAGCCGGTGCTCGGCAACGTAAAAGCCCAGGTCGAACCGTTTCGATTCACCGGTATTGGGCGGCTTTCCGCGCGACGGCTCGAGAAGCTTCGCCGGGAAGCGGAAACCAAGGCCGCGCTGGCCCTGCGCCCGTACGGATACTATCAGCCCCGTATCGAGGCGCGCGTTGAAGAGCAGGCAGAGCGCAGCTGGCGCCTGGTGGTGAACATCGCCAAGGGCCCGCCGGTACTCGTCGCAGCGGCGCGGGTCGAACTGAAAGGCCCGGGTGCGGAAATCGATAGTTTACGTGCATGGCGCGGGAAGTGGCCCCTGACCGCAGGCGCCGTGCTGGACCAGCCGGTTTGGGCGGCGGAGAAACGACGCAGCCTGGAACTGGCCGAGGAGAACGGCTACCTATTGGCGGATTTCCGTGCCCACGAAATCCGTCTCGACCTGGAAAAAAACGAGGCGTGGCTCGACCTGGTATTGGACACGGGCCCGCAGGCCGTCATGGGCGAGGTGACCTTCCATCAGAATGCGGTGAATCCCTATATCCTGGAAAACCTGCCCCGCTTTCGTCCGGGCGAACCCTATGATGCCTGGATTATGGAGCGGTTTCGGATCGACCTCTGGCAGGCCGGGTATTTCCAGAACATCGAGATCATCGAGGACCGCCAGCTCGAGGAAACCCCGCCCCGGGTGGACCTCGATATCCACCTCGAGCCCCGGCCTCCCAATCTTTACCAGGGTTCTGTCGGTATCGGCAGCGACACGGGTGCCCGCGTCCAGTTCCGCTGGCAACGTTACCTGTTGTCCAAGCGAGGCGATACGTTCGAACTCTCGACCGGTTGGCAGGACCACAACAACGAGTATTTCGTCCGCAGCCAATACCGGGTGCCCCGGGACACCCCGAATCGCCAGTTCTGGATCGCGGAAGCGCTGCTCAAGCGGGAAAACGAGTCAGTCAGAATCCGGGCCGAGTTCGATGATGACATCACGTACACCCTGGGCAGCGTCGATATCGGTGACAATTCGCTGCGCATTGGCCGGCTGAGAATCCAGGATCATGACCGGGGCTATCGCCAATGGTTCGAGACGCTGTTTGCGCAATACCTCTACGAAACGCTCGATTACGGCCCACTCATCGTCGATGCCCTGAGTGAAGAGGTGAATCTCCCCGCGAATGCTGAAATCCTGGGCCGAACCAGCCAGACCGTTTCGGTGGGCGTGGAGTACGAGATGCCGTTTACACGCGGTCAGGGCTTCGAAACCGTGGGCGACCGGGTCCGCGGCTGGGCGTTCGCGTCGAGCGAGGCTTTGGGTTCCGATACGGATTTCATCCAGGCCTACCTCTCCGGCAGAATCAATCGCCGTGTGGGTGATAACTGGCGAGTGCTGGCGCGGGCGGAAATCGGCTGGACGAACGCTCGTATCAATACCATCGAAGTGAATCCTGAAGGACAGTCCCTGCAGCTGTCGCTCACCGAACTGCCCAATCTCTACCGCTTCAAGGCCGGAGGCAGCACGAGCGTGCGTGGTTACGGCTACGAGACCCTGAGCAACAACAACATCGGCTCCAACAACGTGATCACCGCGAGTCTCGAAGCCGAGTACCGAATATTCGATAAATGGTCGGTGGCAGGCTTCTTCGATGTGGGCAACGCCTTCAATGACTGGGACCGGATCGATCTCAAGAAAGGCGTCGGTGTGGGTGTGCGTTGGTATACGATTGCCGGCGCGCTTCGGGTCGACATCGCCAAGGGACTGGATCTCCCCGGCAAGCCCTGGCGCATCCATTTCACGATCGGAGCATCGGTTTTATGAGGCGCGCACTAAAGTGGGTCGTATCCATCGCGCTGCTGGTTCCAATCGTCGCGCTGGCGTTGATGTTTACCGTGCTGCGTACCGAGGTTGGCGCAGGCTGGGTGCTTGGCCTGGTTGAGCAGCGGCTGGCCGGTCTGACGTACGAACGCCGCGAGGGCAGCCTGGCAGGCGGCCTGGTGCTGACGAGTATGGGGTATCGGCAGGATGGACTGGATATCAAAGCGGGACGGCTGCGCCTGGTAGCGACGCCCGCCATGTTCCCCCTCGCGCTGCGGCTGCAACGGGTCGAAATCGATGATCTCGAAATCCGCCTGCCCTCGACTGACGGAGACGAATCGGGAGCCGTCGTGCCCGATTCGCTGGCGCTGCCCCTCGAGGTCGCGTTGGAGCAGGGCGTGGTGAACGGCATCAGGATCCTGGATTCCGATGATGCCGAACTGCTGGGCGCAGAGCGTTTCGAGATGAGGGCCAGGGTTCACCATGAAGCGACGATCGAGTACGCCAAGCTGGTGCTGCCGGAGGGAAGCGTGGCGGCGCGAGGCGAGGTTGACCTCGAGCACCCGTTCCAGGCCAATGTGGATGCGGACGTCGCTTACGACCTGCTACTGGAAGACCTGTACGACCCGGTGCAGCTGGCCGCCACGGCCTCGCTCAGCGGCTCGGTCGGTGCTTACCAGCTGGCAGTGGACGGCTCAGCCGCGGTCGATTCCTTCACCATGAGCGCCACGGGCTCGGTCGGGCTCGAATTCGCGGCGGTTTCCGGCGAGGTCCATTGGCGCAAGTTCAGTTGGCCGCTGGGTGGCGACCAGGAAGATACGCTTCGCAGTGACAGCGGCAGCGCAGAGGTCTCGGGTACGCTGGATGATTGGCGCCTGACCGGTCAGGCCCAGCTCGAAGCACCCGGTGTGGCCGCCGGCGACCTGCATTTCGAGGCAAGCGGCGACCGCAATCACGTGGAAGCCGACATCCCCCAGGCCGAAGTGCTGGGTGGGCGTCTTTCCGGCAGCGTGTTCTACGACTGGGCCGCTGGCGGTGAATACCGCGCGAGCCTGCTTACCGACCAGTTGTCCACGAATTCTCTCTACGCTGAATGGCCTGCGGTCGTCAGCGGGGCAGTCGAACTATCCGGACGCATCGAACCGTTGGCCGTGTCCTTCAATGCCCAGGGTCTCAGCGCTGTCGTGGAGGGACAGACGGTGGTGGCAAACGGCAGCGGATCTTACAAAAAAGGCGAATTACTGTTCTCCGGGTTCACCTTGCGTTCGGGAGAATCCCGGGTTTCGCTGGACGGCAGCCTCGACCGTCCCACGGGGATTGACTTCGAAATGGACATTGTCGATCTCGGCCAGTTTGTACCCGGGGCCAGCGGCAGCCTTAAGGGTGGAGGACGGTACGCATGGCGCGAGGATCTGCCCCGCGTTCGGGTGGATCTCTCGGGTTCCGGCCTGTCCTGGAACGGGTTGGGGGCTGAGCGCGTTCGCCTGACATCATCACCCCGTGCCGATCTCGACTGGCTGGCCGACCTGCGTCTCGAGACGGAGCAGGCCTGGATGGGCTCCAACCGCCTCGACGCGCTGACATTGGAAATGAACCTCGGACGCGAACAGCAGAACCTGGTCCTGCTCGCGGAGAAATCCGGTTACGAGATAAAGACTATCGCGAAAGGCGCCATTCAAAACCTCGAGTGGGAATGGCCCGACTGGCGCTGGGAAGGACAGTTGGCGCAATTCAGCCTGGCGGGAGGACCTGATGAAGGGCTGGTCGAACTCGAGGCAGCGGCTGATTTCGTACTGACCAGGAAGGAAATTTCGCTGGCTGATGCCTGCCTTACCGTCACCTCGCGCGCCCGTGCCTGCCTGGATGGCGGCTGGACCGAGCAGGCAGGTGTCGAGGGCAATGCCGTTTTCGACCAAATACCCCTGCGTCTGCTGGACCCTTACCTGGAAGCAGTGGAGTTGACCCAGGCGTTGGACGGTGAAGTCCAATTCAACATACCGCCGGCGGTCGAGCCCAGCGCCAGCGCGCAATTCACATTCGCCCCGGGCACCGTTCGCTTTTCCGGTGAAGACACCTCGATACTCGAAACCGGGCAGGGTTTGCTGTCGGTCCAGCTCAAAAAGGGGGAAATTACCCGGGGTCAGTTCAGCCTGCCAATCGTCGGCCAGGGAGAGGTAGGTCTTGAGTTCGAAATAGGCGACATCAGCGAGGGCCTCGCTGCCCCTGTGGCGGGTACATTGACCGCCAGGCTGAACGATCTGGACGTTCTGGGGGTGTTCATACCCCTGGTCGACGAGGTCGCTGGCAGCCTGCAGTTGGACCTGGATATTTCCGGCACCGTCGACCAGCCTTATTTTAATGGCCGCATCGACCTGCGCGACGGCTTGTTTCGGCATACTGCCAGCGGCCTGGTTCTATCCGACATCCAATTGAACGGACAGATAAGGGATGAGAAAAAGACCGAGCTCACGGGGCGCTTCAACGCGGTGCAGGGTGAGGGAAGGCTGGCCGCGACCGTCGACCTGACCGATCCCTTATCCCCCGGCCTGGAGCTCTCGGTCTACGGGCAGGGCCTCAAGATATTCGATGCCGAAGACCTCGTCATGACCGTGGACCCCGATATCAGCATGGCCTGGAGGGACGGCGCCCTGCACCTTGATGGGCGGCTGGCGGTGCCGGAGGCCGTGATGGCGCCCAGCATCATTCCTTCGCCGGCCGTGGCTGAGAGCGAGGACGTTCAGATCGTGGCGGGCTCACTGCCCGAGGCCGGGGCCGCACCGAGTAAGCGTCGGAAGATACCCGTTTTCGGATCGCTCGAGCTGACGCTGGGTCGGGGTGTCGCGATCGACCTGTCCGTGGCCGAGGTCGATGTGACCGGAGAAACCCGCTTCGAGTGGAATGGCCCCTTGATGCCGATGGCCCGGGGCAGCCTTGAACTCGAGGGCGAAATCCTGGCGTTCGGCCAACGCCTCGAGATTACGGACGGCAAAATCGGCTTCCCCGAAGTGCCGGCGGACAACCCTCACCTGAACATTCAGGCCGAGCGCCTGATCTACGGCAATTCGGAAATTCGTCGGGCCGGACTGTTGGTCACCGGAACGCTCCGGCGCATGCTGATCGAACCCTACACCGATCCGATGACCACGCGCGAGCGGGCCCAGACCCTGCTGATCACGGGAAGCGATTTCAACATGGAGCGTGGGGTAGGGGCGGTGAGCATCGGCACGTATATCGCGCCCAAGGTCTTCCTGAGCTATGGCGTCGGCGTTTTCAGCACCAATAACGTGGTATCCGTGCGTTACGACCTGGGGAGCGGCTGGGGCGTCATGGCCACCTCGGGCGACAGCCAGACGGGCGTCGATATCGGCTACACGGTCGAAAACTGACCCGGGTACGGCTTCACCAACGGGGCTACCTCGGATCGTCGGCGTACTCGATGCCGTCCACGACGTTGGAGATCAGGGTGCCCGCTTTCCCTTCGACGATTTCGCAGAGGTTGCGCAGTCGCCCGATCGAGCTGAGGTGACCGGTCTCCCGTACGAAGCGGCAGGCCGCCTCCACCTTGGGCCCCATCGAGCCGGACGCAAAGTCGAATTCCTCCAGGGCATCGGGGTGTGCCCGCCGAATGGCTCGCTGATGGTCGGTGCCGAAGCCCGTATAAACGCAAGGCACGTCGGTCAGCATCACGAACTGCTTGGCGTTCAGGCTGCGCGCCAGCAAACCGGAGGCCAGGTCTTTGTCGATGACGGCTTCCACGCCATACAGTTTGCTGCCGTTGTAGGCGGTTGGGATACCTCCGCCACCGGCGCAGATCACCACGATGCCGGCCTCGACCAGCAGCCGGATCGGTTCTATCTCGATAATCCGCCGGGGTTCCGGCGAGGGTACGACACGGCGGAAATGCGGCCCGTCGGGTGCGATCGCCCAGCCTTTTTCCGCTTGCAGGCGTTCCGCCTCCGAGCGGTCGTAAACCGGCCCGACCGGCTTGGTCGGATTTTTGAAAGCGGGGTCTTTCGAATCCACCACCACCTGGGTCAGCACGGTGACGATGTGATCGTCGGCCGGGATGATGTTGCCGAGCTCCTGCTCGATCATGTAGCCGATCATGCCGACCGTTTCGGCTCCCAGCACGTCCAGCGGGTAGGGTTCGACCGCATCGTAGGCGGCGCCCATCAAAGCCAACAGGCCAACCTGCGGTCCGTTGCCGTGCGCGATGACCAGCTTGTGGTTATTGTGGATTTCCGCCAGCTGCGCGGCCGCCACGCGGATGTTTTCGCGCTGGTTTTCCGCGTTCAGGGCCTGTCCCCTGCGCAAAATGGCGTTGCCACCGAGGGCGATCACGACGGGATGTGTCATCTAAGCGCCCAGCGTGGCCACCAGGAGGGCCTTGATGGAGTGCACCCGGTTCTCGGCCTGCTCGAATTGAATGCCGGCCGGCGATTCGAACACATCGTCGGTGACCTCCATCGACTCCAGTCCAAACTTTTCATGCATCTCGCGGCCCACCGCGGTGTTCAGATCGTGGAACGCGGGCAGGCAGTGCATGAATTTGACCCGCGGGTTGCCCGAAGACTCCATGATCGCCCGGTTGACCTGGTATGGCTTGAGCAACTCGATGCGTTTCTTCCAGGTTTCCGCCTTCTCACCCATTGAAACCCACACGTCGGTGTGGATGAAGTCGACACCATCGACCCCTTCCTCGGGGGTCTCGGTGAGCGTCAGGCGGCCCATGCTGGCCTTTTCGAGTTCGCGGGCGAGGGCCACGTGTTTCTGGTCCGGCCACAACGCCCGCGGCGCAGCGATGCGGACGTCCATTCCCATCAGGCAACCCGCGATCATCAGCGAATTGCCCATGTTGTTGCGCGCGTCTCCGAGGTAGCAATAGGAAATTTCATGCCAGGGGCCCGGCTTGTGTTCGCGCATCGTCAGCAGGTCCGCCGCCATCTGGGTGGGATGCCACTCGTCGGTCAACCCGTTGTACACGGGCACGCCGGCGCTGGCCGCCAATTCCTCGACGATGGCCTGCGAATGGCCCCGGTACTCGATGGCATCGTACATGCGGCCCAGGACGCGCGCGGTGTCGCGAATCGACTCCTTGTGCCCGATGTGGGAGCTGTCCGGGTCGAGGTACGTCACGTTGGCGCCCTGGTCGTAGGCGGCGACTTCAAACGCACAGCGGGTCCGCGTCGAGGCTTTTTCAAAGATCAGGGCGATGTTCTTTCCCTTCAGCTTCTGAACCTCGAAACCACCGTACTTTGCTCGCTTGAGTTCGCGCGCCAGATCGAGCAGGTAATCCATGTCGCGCTTGGTGAAGTCGAGCAACTTGAGAAAACTACGATTCCTGAGGTTGTATGACATCGAATTCGGTCTCCGCTGCGATGCGCCGATTATTGGTCCTCGAAGACCCCGAAGCAAGACTCTGAATCAATTATCCGTGCGATTTTACGGGTGCCGGGTCGGATAACCCGGCGGGTTTCTCTTCGTACCGGACCGGTGGCCAAAAAGCATCGAACACGCGAACAGCCACGGTGCCATAGACGGCGATCAGCACGAACAACATCCCGCGCGTCCAGAAAGCCGCCCCGGCGCCGGAACCCGCCGCGCCGTCAAGGACGGCCGGGGCCAGAATCACGATCATCGTCAGGTAGGCGTATTGCGCCATCTGGAGCTGGGGATGCACCGCCGGCCCCTGGAATATCCACCGGCCGTAGACCAGGCCCGCGAGACCCACCAGCAAGGTATACATCAGTAACGACGGCCAGATCGAAAGGACGTACCAGGCCGCCATGGCGCCCAGCCCTCCCCACAGCGTGGACATCATCAACGAGGTGGCCATGGCTTTGCTGAGATCGGCTGTCGCTTGTTGTCCCATGGTGGCCACCTTGATCATCACCACCGTGTAGCCCGGGCTGCCGCTCATGAACAGGAACAGCAAAGCCATCGGTAAGGTCACGAAGAGCGCCCTGAGTGCAGTGCGGCCGGCTCCGGCAGGGCCGGGTTTCGGAGGCTGCGGTTTCTTTTGACCGTCCGGCGCTGCCTGGCCGGCCATATCCGGCAAAAGCGCATGGGCGATCCAGGTAAAACCGATGGCCGTCACCGTGCACGCGAACAGCGTCTTGATCAGCAGCCAGACCACATCGCCGCTGACGCTGCCCACCGTGACGATCAGCGTCAAACCAACCGTCATGAACATACCGAGCATCGGATTGCCGCCCCGTGCGGTGAAATAAAAAGAATAGAACAGGGCGAGGCCCACCAGCAGGATGGCAACCCAGCGGGCGTACTCCATGAAGGGTAGCAACAGGTACGCGCCCAGGATCACCGGTGCAAGCAGTGCAACCAACAACCCCAGCGCGTTTTTGACACCCAGTGGTGGCAGCGGGGTCGCCAGGATGACCAGCGTCAGGACCGGCGCCACGAAGGACAGTGGCCACGCAACGAGTTGCGAGAACAGCAAACACAAGGACGTACCGAGCGCCAGCCTGAGAATACGGCGCGCTGCCAAGGGGTGGCGGGCGGGTCTGTCAGTAGGCATACGTCAGGATCGACCGGGCGGCCATGACCCAGCGCGCCAGGAGATTCGTCACCGGGTTTTCGCCCGTGTAAACCACCACGGTCGCCTGGGAGCCGACCTTGATGGGCGTGATCCGTCGTTCGTTGCGTGGCAGTTCGAAATCCACCAGTACGGGAAATCGTTGCGCCGAACGCAACCAGTTCTTGTCGTTCTGGATGGTGGGCAACTTGCCCAGCGGCGGGTTTTGAATATCCACGCCGAAACCCACTTCGCGAACGGTGCCCTCGATAACGCGTCCGGGCAACACGTCGAATACGATGCCGACCCGGTCGCCGGGGTCGATGTGTTCGAGGTTGTTTTCCTTCAGGTCGGCCTGAATCCAGATGTTGTGGGTGGCAATGAACGTCATCTGCGGCTGCCCCGCGCCCGCGAAGTTGCCCTTGTCCAGCTGCACGCCAGTGACGACGCCATCTTCGGGTGCCTGCACGGTAGCGCGGGTCTCGTCGAGCTGCGCCGATTCCCGACCGGCCAGTGCCTGTTGCACGGCGGAATTGTCGTCTCCTGGCCTGCCGAGTTGCTCGATGGCAGCACGCAGGGCCGCCTCGGCGGCGGTTACGTTACCCTGGGCGACCTTCAGCGAAGCTTCGGCCGATTCAAGGCGGCGTGCCGACAGGGCTCCCGGATCTTCCTCGCGAATCCGGCGCATGCGCAGCGCGTCCAGGCGCGAGCGTTCCTCGGCCGCCTGGGCGGAGCGCAGCGTCGCCTCGGCCGCCTGCACGTTGGCGCTGGCCGCCCCCTGGCTCGAATAGGCCTGGTCGAGCGCGGCCTGGGCCTGCTGCACGCCCAGGCGGTAGCGTTCGTCGTCGATGCGGAAAAGCACCTGCCCGGCCTCGACGAACTGGTTGTTCGCAACGTCGACCTGCGTGATGGTGCCGGAAACTTCAGGGGCCACGGGCACTACCAGGGCATGAACCCTGGCCTGCGTCGTCATCGGCGTCACGCGATCGGCGCGCAAGTACCAGGCCAGCAGTGCAAGCGCCAGCAGCAGGATGATCCGGGTCCACTTCTTTACCGGGTCCTTAGCTTTTTTGGGCGGTTTTGCCGGCTCGGGCGCCGGGTTGCCGTCTTTTTCCTTGGCCATGTGCTTGCTCCTTCTAATTTGCGCCTGCCGGAATCAGGTCACCCCAATCGGTGCGTTCCCGCATGAGTTCGAGCGTTTTCGGGTCGAGTTCCGGTATGCCTTCGCGGGTTTCCCAACCGCCTCCCAGCGCGGTGAACAGCTGAACCAGGGCCAGCACGATGTCCCCCTGGTTGGTGATGTAGCGCTGTTGCTGCGCGAACAGGGCCTGCTGCGAGTTGAGCACCCGCTCGTAATCAGAGAATCCTTCCCGGTAACGCAGCGTGGCGAGTTCGTTCGAACGGATGGCCGAGCTGACGGTCTTCTCCAGGATTTCGTGCTGCTGTCGGGCGCCGATGAATGTCGCCATCGCATCCTCCGCTTCGCGTGCGGACTGCAGCACGGTTTCCCGGTAATTCACCAGGGCCTGTTGAAGGCGGGCATCCTGCACGCGGACGTTGTTCTTGATCCGACCGTAGTTCAAAAAGGGCCATATAAACGAAGGCCCTACGGACCAGGTCAGGGCATCCGAGCTGAACAGATCGCCGAAATCCGCGTCACCCAGGGTGTTCGAGGCAACGCCGATCGAACCCGTCAATGAAAAGCTGGGATAAAGGTCCGCCGCGGCCAGTCCCACAGCGGCGTTCTGCGCCATGGCCAGGTATTCCGCCTGGCGTACGTCCGGGCGCTGTCGCAACAGGTCCGCGGGGAGTCCGATGGCGATATCGGCGGGTACGTCGGGCAGGCCACCGCCGCGTTCCAGCTGTGTGACCAGGCGCCCCGGCGCCTCCCCCAACAGCACGCTGAGTGCATTGCGCGCCCGAACCAGCGTGGTTTCCAGCGCGGGAATCGTGGCTTGCGTGCTAAGCAGCAAGGTCAGGGCCTGCTGCATATCGAGTTCCGAGTCGGAGCCGTTGCGGTACAGCACCTCGGTGATGTCGTAGCTGCGCTGCTGGATGGCCACGTTCTGGCGCGCAATGGCCAGCTGTTCCTCAAGTGATCGAATCGTGGTGTAGGTTCCGACCACGGCCGATGCCAGCAAAACCTGCGCCTGGTCAAAGCCCGCAATTGATGCCAGGTAAGCGGCATCGGCGGCCTCGATACCGCGTTTGAAGCGGCCCCAGAAGTCGATCTCCCAACTGATCCCGGCGCCGAGGCCCAGTTGCCAGTAGCCGGCATCGATCCCCGTGTTTTCGGGCGGAGAAACGTACGATGCCTCGCCGCTGGCGGCCTGCGCCTGTGGAAACTGCAGGCCCTGTGCGATACCCAGCTGCGCTCTGGCCTCCAGCACGCGCAATCCCGCGATTTCCAGCGTGTTGTTGTTCCGGCGGGCGTTGGCGACCAATTCATTAAGCACAGGGTCATCGAACACGCGCCACCACTCGACCCGCTCGACTGGCGCAGTGGAAAGCCCTTGGTCCGGAACCTGGGTCCAGGTGTCGGGTACCTCGGTGTCGGGCGGCACGTAGTCCGGTCCGACCACGGTACATCCGCCGAGCATCGACGCGAACACGGCTACACCCAGGAACTGCAGCATGGTGAGTTTCGCCGAGGCTCGTGGTTGCTGTTCGATACCTGCCATGACCTCGACCTGATTCCTAGTCAGAAGAATTGATATGGTTTTTCAGAGATTGGAACGCCTTGTTATTACTGAACGTGGCATTCATGACGGATAGCACGGAACCTGCGGTCAGACCGAACATCAGGACGCCGTTGGCGGCTTCGAGGGCGCCCAGCAGCCGGTGTTTCGGGCTCATCACGATGTCGCCATAACCCAGGGAGGTGAAATTGACCGTGGAGTGATAAAAAGCGCTTTCAAAATCGCTGAACTCGCCCAGCCATTGGAACAGGAGGGCCCAGGTGGCGAACATGAAGCCATGACCAACGATCAGGACACCCATGACGGTGCTCAGCATGAGCACGTTGTCTGTAAACCCGATGGAATACGTGTCTCGCTCCACGCGGCGCTGGAAATAACGCAGGATGAGCGTGATGGCCACTACCTGGATGCCCAGGTTGATGATCATCATCAGGATGCCCAGCACAAAATTCGCAAGCATGATTTTCTACCTCAGCTGGCTGCGTTGGGTTCGTCTGCTGTCGGTTCCTCGTTCATGAGCAGCCATGCCTCGAGCAGCTTGTAGCCGAGCGCCAGCACCACGGCGCCGACAAACAGGCCGATGATGCCTGACATGATCAGTCCGCCAATAGCGCCCAGCAGGATCACCAACATCGGCGCCTCGACGCCCCTTCCCAGCATCAGCGGTTTCAGCACCATGTCGGCGAATGAGACAGCAAGGCTCCAGATGGCGAAGGTCGTGGCCACCAGCGTGCTCTCCTCGACGGAAAACACATAGAAAATCACCGGCAGCAGAATCAGCCAGGGCGGTAGCTGGGCGATCGCCACCAGCAGAACCAACAACGCCAGGATGCCCGCGGCCGGTACACCGACCGCCAGCATACCGGCCCCGGCGAGAACCGCCTGGATGAACGCGATTCCCAGCACACCCACGGCCACCGATGTCACGGTGGCGCTGGAGAGTGTCATGAACTCATCGGCCTGTTCTCCCAAAAGTCGCCGGAGCAACAACCTCACGCCCCCCACGATGTGGTCCGCGTTGGCCAGAAAAGCAGTGGCGATAAGAATGGAGACGGCGAAGGCCATCACGCTGATTCCGACCTGTGTCAGCTTGCCGAATACGCCGCTGATCAGCGCCTTGATGGTAACGGCATTGTCGGCGATCCATGCTTCGAGATTGTTGGTTGCCTCGGACCACTGCGAGTAGACCTTCTCGCCCACGACGGGCCAGTTGCGCACGTTCTCTCCCGGGGGCGGGATTTCCATCTGTCCGCTCTCCAGTCCCGATCGGATCTCGTTGGTGGACTCCAGGATGGAGCCGACAAACATCCAGCCCGGCACCAGGACGACCGCGAGACCGATCAAGGCAAACAGTACGACGGCCAGTTTCTTGCGGCCGCCCAGCATGCCCTGCACCTTCAGAAACGGTTTGTAAAGCGACACCGCGATCACGGCGGCCCACAGGATCAGGGGAATGAACGGGCTCAGTATCTTCAGGCACCAGTACAGCAGCAGGAAGACCATGAGCAAATTGATGGCAATCTCGATGGCGGTTTGAACCGCGGACGTTGTGGATGTCGGTTTCATGGGCACTCTCTTTTTGGCCTGCGCAGTCGAAGGACTTCACCGGAGGGCCACCTGTCATGCCATCACGCATCCGTCTGGTGATGCGCGCCCGGTGATGTGCGATGAGTGTACACCAATCCCCCTTTGGGCCAGTTCGTTCGGCACGCATGGGGTACCGCCGGTACGCGATGATTGCCGCGCCCTTTCGCCGGCGCGGGAAATTTTGTGGAGCCGCAAACGGTTAGGCTCTAGAATGCCTCGAATGTCCCGATGGCTGAACGAATACAGGAACGGAAATGGCCTCCGATGCACCGCTCACTCCGGATGAACTCAAGCAGCTGCGCGACCGGCTGGACGATATCGATACCGGCATCATCGACCTGATCGCCGAGCGCCTTTCGGTCGTCAAGTCCATCGGCCAGCACAAGCTGAAAACCGGCGCACCCCTGCGCCACTACGAACGCGAGCGCGAAGTCATCGATCGCGGCGTCAGCCGGGCCCAGCATCTTGGGATATCGGCCCGCTTGGCGCGCGAAGTGCTCGAAACGCTGATCCATCATTCGGTAGGCGACCAGGAGACGCATCAACTGGCGCAATCGGGCCACGGCGAGGGCGCTCGCGCGCTGGTGATCGGCGGGCTCGGGCGCATGGGCCTGTGGATGGCACGTTACCTCGACACGGTGGGTTACGGGGTGGATGTCGCCGATCCGGCTGACGTCGAAGCGCCATTCGACGTCGTGCAGGACTGGGAATCCGTGGCGGACGATTACGATGTGATCGTCGTCGCCGTCCCCTTACGCCCATCCAACGCGGTGCTGCACCGCCTGGCCGAACTGGACCCGCGGGCCCTGGTGTTTGACATCGGTTCTCTGAAAAGCCCGATGACGAGCGGCCTCGAGGCGCTGGCCGACGCGGGTTGCAGGGTGTGCTCCGTTCACCCGATGTTCGGCCCGGACGAAGTCGGGTTGTCCGGCCGGCACATCCTGTTCGTCGATGTCGGCAACGCCGAAGCGCTGGCAGAAGCGCGGGCGCTGTTCGCGCATACGGCAGCTGAATGCGTCGATCTCAGCCTGGCCGAGCATGACGAGGTCATGGCCTGGGTGCTCGGACTCTCGCACCTCGTCAATATTGCCTTCGCAAGCGCACTGGCCGAAAGTGGCGAGGCTGTTCCCCTGCTCAAACGCATCTCGTCGAGCACCTTCAATGCCCAGTTGCAGGTGGCGGCGCAGGTGGTCTCTGAGAATCCCCATCTCTATTTCGAAATCCAGCAGGGCAACGCGATGACCGGCGAGGTTGTCGGCCAGTTCCGAAGCGTGCTGGACGACCTGGCACGTGCGATTCGGGTAGGGGACGAGATTTCCTGGGTCCGCTCGATGCAGGCCGCGCATCGCAGGATCGAATCCGAACATCCCTAGTTGCCCGCTCGTCGCCTGATTCGTCTCCAGTTGGGGCACGGCTGGGACTATAATGGTAGGCCTCCCACCCAGTTGAGGCAGCCATGCAAGAAACGCCGGGCGAGGCACTGACTGCGGATGTGATCCGCACGCGCAGTGACCCAGAAGACATTCCATTCGAATCCACCGCCGAACTCGAAGGTCTTACCGAGATTCCAGGCCAGGAGCGGGCGCGAGAGGCCCTGCACTTTGCCACCGGCATCCGGGTCAACGGCCACAACGTCTACGTCATGGGTCGTTCGGGCAGCGGGCGTCACGAGTTCGTCCGCCATTTCCTCGAGCAGGAAGCGGCCGGGCGGCAGGTGCCGCAAGACTGGTGTTATGTTTACAACTTCGACGACCCCAGGCAGCCACGTGCGCTGTCGCTTCCCCCGGGCCGCAGCCAGGAATTGCGTGACGACCTGGAGCAGGTCATCGGTGATGCCAGGACCGGCATCCCGGCTGCTTTCGAGAGCGAGGATTTCCAGGCCCAGCGCGAGTCCATCGCCGAGGCCTTGAAAGAGGCTCAAGAATCCGCAGTCCGGGAGATCGAAGAAGAAGCGCGAGGCCACGACGTCGGCGTGTTGCAGACACCGAACGGAATTGCGTTCGTTCCGATACGGGAGGGGGAGGCCCTGAGCCCGGAGGAGTTCAAGGCGCTTCCCGATGACGAACAGGAATCGTTCAACGATAACATCGGCCATCTCACGCAACGCTTGCAAACCGTGATGCGGTCGATGCCCAAGAAGGCCAGTGAGACCCGGCGCCAGATCAGAAAGCTCGAAAAGGATGTGGCCGGTTTGGCCGTTGCAGCGCTCGTCGAAGACCTGGAAGGGAAATATGCCGACCTGCCCGAGGTCATCGAACACCTTGAGCGCATGCAGGAGGACATCGTTGAGAACGTGACGCTGTTCCTGCCCCGCGCCGAGGGGGCCGCGGCAGCGGAGGCTGCCGCGGGGTTGACCGATCCGGGTCATCCATCGCCGGAAAAGCGTTACGCGGTCAATGTGCTGGTCAACCACGCAAACAGCGAGGGCGCTCCCGTGGTGTTTTCCGATCGGCCGATGTTTTCAGACCTGTTGGGCCGCATCGAACATGAAACCGAATTCGGTTCGCTGGTCACACACTTCAACCTGATACAAGCCGGTGCACTGCATTGCGCCAATGGCGGCTACCTGGTGCTGGACGCCGAAAAACTGCTTGCCTATCCGCAAGCCTGGGACGGCCTCAAGCGCGCGCTGAAGTCCCGCGAGCTGAGGATTCGTTCGCTGGCTGACGAGATCGGCATGCTCAACACCGTGTCCCTGGATCCGGAGCCGATTCCGCTGGAAGTGAAGATCGTGCTGATCGGCGAGCGCCGCTGGTACTACCTGTTGTCCGAGCACGACCCCGAGTTTTCCGAACTGTTCAAGGTGCAGGCCGATTTCGAGGACGAAATGGTGCGCAGCAAGGCCAACGTCGAGCTCCTTGCACGCTGGTTGGCCACCATCATTCAGCGCGAGGGCCTGCGTCACCTCAGCCGTGACGGCATGGCGCGCCTGGTGGAGGAGAACGCTCGCCGCGCAGGCGATCGGGAGCGGCTGACCACCGATCTGCACTACGCCACCGACCTGCTGCGCGAGGCCCACTACTGGGCCGGCCAGGGCAGCAGCGAGCTTGTCGATGCCGCCGAGATTCAGCTGGCGGTGGATGCCAGGGTGCGCCGGGGAAGCCGCGTTCGAGATCGCATTCAGGAGGACCTCATACGCGAAACCATGCTGGTGGAAACCGAGGGGGTCCGGGTGGGTCAGGTGAACGGCCTGGCCGTGTTGCAACTCGGCGAACTGGCTTTCGGGCGGCCACAGCGAATCACTGCCGCTGTCACGCTGGGGGCGGGCAAAGTTGTCGACATCGAACGCGAAGTAGAGCTCGGTGGCGCACTCCATTCCAAGGGTGTGCTGATCCTCGGTGGTTTCCTGCGCTCGCATTACTTGCCGAACCGGCCTTTGTCCCTGCACGCCAGTCTGGTATTCGAACAATCCTATGGCGGCGTGGACGGTGACAGCGCATCCGCCGCCGAGCTTTGTGTCCTGTTATCGGCGCTGGCCGGCGTACCGATCAAACAGTCCCTGGCGATCACCGGTTCTGTCGATCAGCACGGACGGATCCAGGCGATCGGGGGCGTCAACGCGAAAATCGAGGGCTTCTTCGACATTTGCCGCAAGCGGGGATTGCGCGGCGACCAGGGCGTGCTGGTACCTCGCGCCAACGTCAAGCACCTGATGTTGCGCCAGGACGTCGTCGACGCGGTAGCCGACGAGCGTTTCGCTGTCTTCGCGGTCGGCCACGTCGACCAGGCCATCGAACTGCTGACCGGTTTGCAGGCCGGCGAGCGGGGCGATGAAGGCGAATTCGCTGAAGGTACTTTCAACCACGCGGTCCGCGCCCGGTTGATCGAACTGGCGAGTTACAGGGAACGGCGGGGAAAGCACCGGAGAAAAACGGATGAGTCGCCCTGACGAGCGTGCCCGGCAGATCGCCATCGTACTCGGCCCGGGAGGCGCCAGTCGTTACCTGCTCGACCGGCTGAAGCCCCTGTTGTCGGCCGATCGGACCATCGAGCTGCAGGGCGTTTACATGGAGGAGTTGGCCGTCCAACATGCTGCGGCCATGCCCTTCGTGAAGGAGTTGTGCCGCGTAACATTTGTCGTTCGGGAGTTCGATAACGAGCAGATGAACCGCGCGCTGCTGCTGCGCATGCGAACAGCCCGCCGGGCACTTGCCGTGCTGGCAACGCGCGTCGGTGCCGGCCACAGCTTCCGCAGCTCGCAAGGCTCGGCCGTCGAGCTGTTAAAGCGGGCAGCAGCGGAGGCGGACATCACCGTGTTCGAGCCGGTACGTCCTCCGCTGTTCGCGCTGTCGCCGAAAGGCCAAATGGGCAGGTCAGGCCAAATCGCGGTTCTTTTCAGCGATGTCGAGAGTTCCGAGCGGGTCCTGCGCGTGGCGAGGCAACTTGGCGGAGGGAATACGGGGCGCATTTTCGGCATGGTCATGCCGGACCATGTGCAGGATAGCGCGGCTTTGGCGGAACATGTTCGCGCGCTTGCCGAAGGAAGCAGTGTCCAGGTTCGGCCCGTCAAGGCCGGCGAAGTGGCTGACCTTGCCCTGGCGATGCGTGAAGGTTTTGCATCGCTGTTGGTGGCGCCGGCAACCGGGGCGATGACGCGAGCGCCCATGCTGCGATTCCTGCGCGAACAGATTCGATGCCCGGTCTGCCTCGTGCGGGAGTGGCAGGACTAAAAAAAAGCGGGCCGAAGCCCGCTTTTTTTGTCAGTGGTTGGTGCTCGCCTCAGAAACGGTAGCCGGCGGTCAACGAGTAGACGAACGGATCGATAGCGACCGTTCCAATCGACTCGCCATCCAGTCTCGCCTTGCTCTCGATGTCGATGTAGCGGGCGCTGGCGTTGACCAGCCAGTTCTCGCCCAGCATGATGTCGACGCCGACTTCGCCGGCGAAGCCCCAGCTGTCACCCAATTTCAGGACGGAATCCTCGAGCGCGCCGGTTGTCTTGGTGCTGAAGAATGCGGTGTAGTTGACGCCGACTCCGACGTACGGCTTGAATGCGTTCGTCGGCATAAAGTGGTACTGCACGCTGACGGTCGGCGGCAGATGCTCGGTGGTGGCCACGGTGGGGCCGCCGATGAGCTGAATATCGTGCTCGAAGGGGTACGCTGCGAGCAGTTCCACGGCCAGGTTGTCTGTGGCAAAGTAAGACAGGTTCACGCCCAGAGAGGCAGCCTGCCTGACGCTCACGATGTCTGAGTTATTGCTCTTCGGAGCAACGGAGGTCCAGCCGGCGCGGACAATCCAGTCCCCTTTTTCAACCGCCATAGCGGTACTGGTGGTAGCCGCTGAAAAAACGATCAGCATGCTGATGAGTGCCTTGATTTTCATGTGTTTTCTCCTGGTAAAGACGGGCGCAATATAACAGTTCAAACGATGTTTCGACCTCGGATATGGGGTTAAAACACCGCATATCCAAGTGCTTTTTATATACTCGGCGTGCATTTTCTGCAGTGTCGGTCAAATCCGGAAAATAGGGTCACCCTCACGGCGGCCATGGTTTACCATTAATTTACTTTTGCAAAGCGCCACAAGGCAGGTGGTTCAGCATGTCGACTTCCATTGTCCTTTCCGTTCTCAGTGAAGATCGTCCGGGTGTGGTCGAGACCCTGTCCAAGGTCCTGGCTCGGCACGGCGGCAACTGGATGGAGAGCAGTATGCTTTCCCTGGCCGGTAAGTTCGCCGGTATCCTGCTGGCTGAGCTTCCGGATGCAGAGGCGGACGCTTTCATGCGCGCGCTTTCCTCGCTCGAGGCCGAGGGCATCAGCGTGGTCGTGGGGGCTGGTCCGCAATCCGACGGATTCGGGGACGCCCGCTTCGTGTCACTCGAGCTCGTCGGGCAGGACCGGCCCGGAATCGTTCACGACATCACCGAGGTGCTGGCGAGGCACGCGGTCAATGTCCAGGAACTCGAGACCACGGTGCAGAGCGCCTCGATGTCGGGTGAGAGTCTGTTCCTGGCCCACGCCAAGGTGTTCATCCCGGCGGATGCGGATACCGAGGCGTTGCGGTCGGAGCTTGAGGCGCTGGCCAACGAGTTGATGGTCGATTTGAGCCTGGAAGGCACGCGGTGAGGCCTGGCCTCGAGGTCCTTGACGACGCCCTGACCGGGCGCATTCTTGACGAGGCCCGCCGCATTCTGGCCGAGACCGGGATGGAGATTCGCGGCGCGTCGCTGCGCGCGCAGTTGCTGGATCGCGGTTTACGCGAAAATGCATCCGGTGAGCGCGTGCTCTTTCCCGCCGAAGTGGTCGATCGGGCGATCGAAACGGCCCCGTCCGAATTCAGCCTGTACGACCGTGACGGCAAGCCCCACGCGAACCTGGGTGGCGATCGCGTTCATTTCGTGCCCGGCTCCAGCGGCCTGAAAGTGCTTGACCACCGCAGTGGCGAGACGCGCCTGGCCACGACCGCAGACTACGTCGAATACGTGCGCCTCGCGGACGGCCTCGAACACATCGGCTACCTGGCCACCGCGTTTTCCACCTGTGACGTCGAGGCCGGCATTTCCGATGCCTGGCGCCTGTACCTGACCTTGCTGAATTCGAAGCAGCCGGTAGTTTCGGGTGCTTTTGGCGAACACGGCGTGCCGCGGCTGGCGAGACTGCTGGGCCTGTTTCGCAGCGATGCCGAGGATCTCGCAGCGCGTCCCTTGGCGCTATTCACGATCACCGCGACGGGAAATTTTCGGTACGGCGAGGATTCCTGCCAGAACCTGCTCGATTGCGTAGAGGCCGGGATACCGGTCGAAATCGTGCCGGTAACCCTGATGGGTTTGATCGCACCGGTCACGCTCGTGGGCGCCTTGGTGTTCCACTGCGTGGACGTGCTCGCCGGCCTGACCATGGCCCAGCTGCTGCGGCCCGGCCACCCGGTGCTGTTCGGTGGCGCACCGGCCACTTTCCACATGAAAGCCGCCAGTTCCCCGATGGCCGCGATCGAGGCCCAGCATCTGAACGTGGCGTACGTGGCTATCGCCAAGCACCTCGGACTTCCCTGCCAAGCCTACATGGCACTCAGTGACGGCAAGTACCTCGATGCCCAGGCCGGCGGGGAAACCTTCAGCAGTGCCTTGCTGGCGGCGTTGGCTGGAGTCAACTCGGTCTCCGGGCCCGGCATGCTGGATTTCGTTCTGACGTTCAGCTTACCCAAGCTCGTGTTCGACAACGAGGTCTGTGGTCAGGCGCTGCATTTTTGCCGCGAAATACGCCCCCTGGACGACCTGCCCACCCAGGAACTGGTCGACCACGTGATCGGCGAAAGTCACATGCTGACCTTGCAGCAAACCCTCGATCACTGGCCGCGCGAACTGTACCAGACGGATCCGGTGATCGACCGCGCCACGCGCGACACGTCGCTGACAGATGAAGCTCCTGACCTGGTGTCTCGAGCCGCGCAGCAGGTCGAGTCTCGCCTGTCGCGTTACCAGCCGATTGATACCGATCCCGTCGTCGAAAAGGAGATGCGTCGCATCATCCTCGAAGGCACGGCGTCTCAACAGGCGCTTCCCGACCTTCCACCGCCGCCCGATGCGCCGGCACCCGAGACTCCGCGGGGTCGCCGCGGACGCCCCGGACGCCGCCGCCGCCCGTAGGAACGACGCAAGTCGCAAACTTTTTATTACAAGAGACCCCTGCGGCCTTTTACAGGAATTCCTTCAGAATCTCCTGCGCGTTGAGCCGGGCGCGGATACGGCTGCACAGCAGAAAGGAGCCGACCAGCTTGCGGTGCAGGAAGACCGTTTCAGGCGGCGGGGAACGCAGCTCGCCACCGCTCTTCATGGCGAGTTGCAGGCCGGCATCGCGGGCCCGGACGGCCACGTCCGAGGAAGCGAAGTCGTAGACCTGGTCCTCGCGAATGGGCTCGCAAATGATGCGGATCAGTTCGATCACGCGGCCGCAGTAAGCGGGGCTGTCACCGGGCTGCAGGTAACCGATGGCCTCGGCGTGGCGCCAGATTGCGTCGTAGTCGTCCTCGACCAGTGCCCGGGTAATACGGCGAAAGCGCTCGGTGAAGGCGGATTCGAAATTGACGGTCGATCCGAAATCCAGCAACACGATGCGTCCTTCCTGCGGCTGGTAAAGGTAGTTGGCGAAATTCGGATCGGTTTGCATCAGGCGGAACTCGAACAATTCGCGGAACAGCAGGCGCTCGAGCTCCCTGCCGACGCGGTCGCGGGTCTCCTGGTCGAACCCCTCCTCACCCAGCACTTCCAGCGGCTCTCCTTCGACAAAGTCCATCGCCAGTATGCGCCGGGTGGTCAGATCCTCATGGACTTTCGGTACGCGCAGAACCGGGTTGTCCCGCACCCGCCCACGGTAGTCGCGCAGGAAGCGCGCCTCCTGTTCGTAGTCGGCTTCCTGTCGTAGCTGCCGCTTGGCTTCGTCCACGATCTCATCGACGTCGAGATCGACCGGCAGGATATTCAGCAGGCGCAGCATCATCGACATGTTGTCGACGTCGCTGTCGATGCTCCTGGCCACACCGGGGTACTGGATTTTCAAAGCGAGGTCGCGCCCGTCGCGGGTCTGCACCCGGTGAACCTGGCCGATCGAGGCCGAGGCGATCGGTTCGTAGTCGAACGAATCGAAACGCTCCTCCCAGCCCTTGCCGTATTCCCGCCCCATCACGCCACGAAGCTGCTTGTGCGGCATGGTGTCGGCTGAGTCTCGCAGGATGGCCAGGGCTTCCGCGAACTCGGGCGGCAGGATGGACGGGCCCTCCATCGAGAGCATCTGGCCCATTTTCATGGCCGCACCGCGCATGCCGGCCAGTCGCTTGGCGAGCTTGGTGGCGCCGGCGCCGGTCAGGAGTGCGTTCACAGCGTCCTTGGGCACGGGCGCACCTATTCGGCGCGCGCTTTCGCTCAGGCCTTCGATCGCGAACTCGCCCGCGGCAAAACCCATGCGGGCCAGTCGGCCGAGGCGCGTGGTGGGTACGCGGGATTTGCGGGATGCCATCGGCCTATTCTAACCCGCTCATACGTAATCGAAACGGCCGGTGAAGTGACGCAGGGCCCTCGGCTGGCGCACGAACTTCATGCCGCGCAACTTTTCGCGGTTTTCAAAGACATGAGCCACCACTTCCACAACGTAGTCCATGTGGGCCTGGGTATACATGCGGCGAGGAATCGCCAAGCGCACCAGGTCCATGTGGGCGGGTTGCTCTGAGCCGTCCGGGTGCAGTCCGAACATCGCGGTGCCGATTTCGCAGCCGCGGATGCCGCCGGCCTTGTACAACTCGACGGCCAGGGATTGCCCGGGGTATTGGAGCGGCGGTATGTGCGGCAGAAAACGCCGCGCGTCGATGTAAACCGCATGACCCCCGGCGGGCTTCATGATCGGTACGCCGACGGCCTCGATGTGGCGCGCCACGTACTCCGTGGAGGCGATCCGGTAGCGCAGGTAGTCTTCCTCCACGACTTCCTCCAGGCCCACGGCAATTGCTTCGAGGTCGCGCCCCGACAGCCCGCCGTAGGTCGAGAAGCCCTCCGTGAGGATCAGGCGGTTACGGCAGTCCACCGCCCAGTCCTCGATGTTCATCGCCAGCCAGCCGCCGATATTGGTGAGGCCGTCCTTCTTGGCGCTCATTGTGCAGCCGTCCGCGTGGGAGAACATTTCGCGAATGATGTCGATGACCGGAGTTTCCGCGTAGCCCTCTTCGCGTTGCTTAATGAACCAGGCGTTTTCGGCAAAGCGGCAGGCGTCGATAAAAAGCGGTATGCCGTGGCGGTCGCAGACCTCGCGCGTGGCGCGGATATTCTCCATCGAGACGGGCTGGCCGCCGCCCGAGTTGTTGGTCACGGTCAGCATGCACAGCGGAATGTTGTCGACGCCGTGCTCGTCGATGAAGCGCTCGAGTTTGGCGATGTCCATGTTGCCCTTGAACGGATGCTCCGAGGTCGGGTCGCGGCCCTCTTGGATGACCAGGTCTACGGCGGTTGCCCCCTGGGACTCGACATTGGCGCGCGTCGTGTCGAAGTGCGTGTTATTGGGTATGACGTGGTGGGGTTTGGCCACCACCGTGAACAGGATGCTTTCCGCCGCCCGCCCCTGGTGCGTCGGGATCAGGTATTTGAACGGCATCAGGCGCTCGACCGCGCTCTTGAAACGGTAAAAGGACGGGCTGCCCGCGTAGGACTCGTCCCCCTCCATGATGGCGCCCCATTGCCGGGCGCTCATGCTGGCGGTCCCAGAATCGGTCAGCAGGTCGACCAGGACATCGTCGGAATGCAGGGTGAACAGGTTGTGCCAGGCGTCTCGGATCAGTTGTTCGCGCTCTTCGCGCGTGGTCATTCGAATGGGCTCAACGGACTTGATGCGGAACGGTTCGATGATGGTCTTGAAGGGGGTGTTCATTTTGACTCCTGCAGGGGCAGCGCCGTCGTGTACTTGACGCGGCGCAAGGCAAAGCTGGAACTGGCGCTGTGGACGCTGGGGTGATCGAGGATCATGCTGTTCAGAAACTGGTTGTACGAGTCCATGTCACGGGAAATGATCAGCAACACGTAATCCCGGTCGCCCGAGACCGAGTAGCACTCCATCACGTCGGGCAGATTCATGACGTGGTCTTCGAAAGCCTTGCGGTTTTTGGCGGAGTGCTCGTTCATGCTCACCGAGAGCAGCACGTGAATCTGCAAGCCGACCGCTGCCGGGTCCAGCAGGGCGACCTTGCGGTCCACCACGCCGGCTTCCTCGATTTCCCGAATCCAGCGCCACACCGAGGTGCGGGACTTGCCGGACAGGTCGGCCAGGTCAACCTGGCTCAAGGTCGTGTCGTTTTGCATGGCGTCGAGCAGGCGACGCTCCGAAGATGTCCATTTGCGCATAACAGTTGTTCCAGAAAAATAATAAAAGTGGAATAAGTGTTTTAAATATACGCTTATTGATTAATAAATGAAACACATTCTCGGGTAAACCGCATCATAATGGATGTACCAAATTCATCGAGATTCACCCGGGAGACATCACCAATGAAAGACCAACGCGGACACAGCTGGGCCGAGCCCTACAAGATCAAGATGGTGGAGTTGTTGCGCATGACCACGCGCGAAGAGCGCGACCACGCCATTCGCGAGGCCGGGTACAACACCTTTTTGCTGAGGAGCCGGGACGTCTACATCGATCTGCTGACCGATTCGGGCACTTCCGCGATGAGCGACCGGCAGTGGGCCGGCCTGATGATGGGCGACGAAGCCTATGCCGGCAGTGAGAATTTCTACAACCTGCTGGGCGCAGTGCAGGAATATTACGGATACAAGTACCTCGTACCGACCCACCAGGGTCGCGGAGCGGAACACCTGATGTCGCAGATCCTGATCAAGGAGGGCGACTACATCCCGGGCAACATGTATTTCACCACCACGCGCCTGCACCAGGAGATGGCGGGCGGCACCTTCGTCGACGTAATCATCGACGAGGCCCACGACCCGGCCAGCGACCACCCGTTTAAAGGCAACGTCGACCTGGAGAAGCTGGATCGCCTGGTGCGCGAGGTCGGGGCCGACAAGGTGCCCTACATCAGCCTGGAGGGCTGCGTGAACATGGCCGGTGGCCAGCCGTTCTCGATGGCCAACCTGCGGGAACTGCACGCTTATTGCCGCAAGCACGGCATCAGGATCATGCTCGACGCGACGCGCACCATCGAAAACGCGTGGTTCATTCGCCGCCGTGAGGAAGGCTATGCCGACACGTCGATCAAGGACATCCTGCGCGAGATCTGCGACATGACCGACGGCGCCACCATGTCGGCCAAGAAAGACCTGCTCGTCAACATCGGCGGCTTCTTTGCCTGCAACGACGAGGACGTGTTCCTAAAGGCCCAGAACATGGTGGTCGTCTACGAGGGATTGCACACCTACGGCGGTCTGGCCGGGCGCGACATGGAAGCGATGGCCCAGGGCCTGCGCGAAGCCGTTCTGCAGGAGCACCAGGACGCCCGTATCGGCCAGGTTCGTTACCTGGGCACCAAGCTGCGCCAGTACGGCGTGCCGATCGTCTGCCCGATTGGCTCCCACGCGATCTTCCTGGATGCCAAGAAATTCCTGCCCCACCTGGACCAAAACCTGTTTCCGGCCCAAACCCTGGCCGCGGAACTCTACCTGGACGCGGGAATCCGCGCGATGGAGCGCGGCAACGTGTCCGCCGGGCGCGATCCGTTGACCGGTGAAAACCGTCGCCCGCCGCTGGAACTCGTCCGCCTGACGCTGCCGCGCCGGGTCTACACCCAGGCCCACATGGACGTCGTGGCCGAGTCGGTGGCGAACGTGTACGAACACCGCGACACAATCCGCGGCCTGAAAATGGTTTACGAGCCGGATTACCTGCGATTCTTCCAGGCGCGGTTCGAACCGGTAAAATAACACTGCATCGCCGCAGTCGCCTTTGCCTTCCTGCGATTGAGATTTGGAGAGAAAAATGAATGATCTGTTCGAAAATCCCATGGGCCTCGACGGCTTCGAGTTCGTCGAGTTCGCCTCCCCCGAGCCGGGCGTGCTCGAGCCCGTGTTTGAGACGCTGGGTTTCAAGGAAGTCGCACGACACCGGTCAAAAGACGTCAGTCTCTATCGCCAGGGCGGCATCAACTTCATCGTCAACCGCGAGCCGAACAGCTACGCTGCGTATTTCGCCGAGGAGCACGGCCCCAGCGCCTGCGGCATGGCGTTCAGAGTGGCTGATTCTCACAAGGCCTACGAACTGGCGCTGGAAAAAGGTGCCCAGCCCATCGAGATTCCCACCGGGCCGATGGAACTGCGTCTTCCTGCGATCAAGGGCATCGGCGGTGCGCCCCTTTACTTGATCGACCGCTTCGAAGACGGTGAAAGCATCTACGACATCGATTTCAACTGGCTGGAGGGCGTCGAGCGCCGCCCGGAAGGCTGCGGGTTCACGCACATCGATCATCTCACGCACAATGTCTATCGCGGGCGCATGGCGTTCTGGGCCGATTTTTACGAGCGGCTGTTCAACTTCCGCGAGATCCGCTATTTCGACATCAAGGGTGAATACACCGGGCTGACTTCCAAGGCGATGACGGCGCCCGACGGCAAGATCCGTATCCCGCTGAACGAAGAGGCCTCCCAGGGCACCGGCCAGATCGAAGAGTTCCTGATGCAGTACAACGGTGAGGGCATCCAGCACATCGCCCTGATCTGCGACGACCTCATTGCCTGCTGGGACCGGTTGAAGGATCGGGGCGTGCCGTTCATGACACCGCCTCCCGACACCTACTACGAGATGCTGGAAGAGCGGCTGCCGGGCCACGGCGAGCCGGTCGACAAACTGAAGGCCCGCGGTATCCTGCTGGACGGTTCCACGGAGGAGGGCGACCCGCGCCTACTGTTGCAGATCTTCTCCGAGACCGTGATTGGACCGGTGTTCTTCGAATTCATCCAGCGCAAGAAAGACGAGGGATTCGGCGAGGGTAATTTCCAGGCCCTGTTCGAATCCATCGAACGAGACCAGATCCGACGCGGCGTGGATATGGGTTGAATTCAATGCTGCGAGAAGCAGTGTGCTTTCAACCCGGCCGTGAACACGTACACCCCCTCCCCGGGCACCCTCAAGACGTCCCTGTGCGCTATTCGGGCGTTCCAGACACCCAAATACCCGGGGAGGGGGTGTACGCATTCTCGGCCTGGAGCCCGAAGTCCTGTGATTCTGACTCGATTTGACCGCCCAACGGTGAGGTGGTCCAGGCGTCGCCACCGAGTTCAAAGGAGACTCGTTCCCGAAACGACGCGCACGTCTATTAAGGGGGTAAAATGGCGGCATGAAATTTGTTGACGAAGCCAGTATTCACGTCGCCGCCGGCAACGGCGGAAACGGCTCCGCCTCGTTCCGGCGTGAAAAGTACGTACCCTTCGGCGGCCCGGACGGCGGTGACGGCGGGCGCGGCGGCAGCGTGTTCCTTCAGGGCGACTCCGGACTGAATACCCTGGTCGATTTCCGCCACAAGCGGAAATACCGCGCGCAAAACGGGCAGGGCGGCTCTGGCCGCAACATGACCGGCCGAGGCGGCGAAGACATCACGATCCGTGTGCCGCTGGGCACGATCATCAAGGACGAGGAGACCGGTGATGTGCTGGGCGAGGTCACCGAGCAGGCCCAGCGCATACTGGTAGCCCGCGGCGGCAAGGGCGGGTTGGGTAACGTGCACTTCAAAAGCTCGACCAACCGCGCTCCGAGACAAACGGTGCCGGCTGAAAAAGGCGAGCAGAGACAGCTGGAACTCGAACTCAAAGTGCTGGCCGATGTGGGCCTGCTGGGGTTTCCCAACGCAGGGAAATCCACCTTGATCTCGGCCGTATCGGCAGCCCGGCCAAAAGTGGCCGACTATCCTTTCACCACGCTCTATCCGAACCTGGGCGTTGTCCGTATCGACGTCGAACGAAGCTTCGTGATCGCCGACATCCCCGGCCTGATAGAGGGCGCGGCGGAAGGCACGGGTCTCGGCATCCAGTTTCTCAAGCATTTGCAGCGCACCCGCCTGTTGCTCCACCTGGTCGACCTGGCGCCGCTGGCGCTGGACGTGGACCCGGTGGCGCAGGTTCGGCAACTCGAGCAGGAAATGGAAAAATTCGACCCCAGCCTCATGCAGATGCCCCGGTGGCTGGTGTTCACGAAGGCGGACCTGCTGACGCCGCAGGAGGCGAGTGAAAAGGCCGAGGCGGCGGTCAGCGCCCTGGGATGGCAAGCGCAATGGAAGCTGATTTCATCGGTGGCCCGCAGTGGCACGGACGCCTTGATGCAGGAGGTATCGGACGCCTTGCAGGAAATGGTCGAGGACGAGAGGCAGGCCGCCGCCCTCGCCGAAAGCCACGAGTGAATTCTGAAATGCAATAAAAAAGCCCCGTTTTCGACGGGGCTTTTTCATATCAGTGTGCCAGCATGGCTGGCGACCCGAAAAAATTACATGTTGCGGATGTGGTCGTTCAGGCGTGACTTCTGCCGAGCCGCCGTGTTCTTGGGCATAATGCCTTTCACCACGGAGCGGTCGATAGCCGGAACGGCGGCCTTGAAGGCGGCCTCCGCTGCAGCCTTGTCGCCGGCGTCGATCGCCCGCTGGACCTGCTTGATCGCGGTGCGGACGTGTGAGCGCTGGCTGGCGTTTTGGCGTCGGTTGCGCTCTGACTGACGGGCTCTTTTACGAGCTGATAGACTGTTGGCCAAGGTATGTCTCCAAAAATAATAAGTAATCAAAAATTAGCCGCCTATTTTCAACCTTTTGACGACCTTCGTCAACCAGCGGATTGCGTCTCATGCAGTTGCTGAAATCCACGGCCAAGGTCGGGGTTGCGACCATCGTCTCGCGCATATTGGGCTTTGTGCGCGACATGGTGTTCGCGCGCTATTTCGGCGCCAGCGCGGCCACCGATGCTTTTTTCCTGGCGTTCAAGATTCCCAACTTCATGCGGCGGCTGTTTGCCGAGGGTTCGTTCTCGCTGGCGTTCGTGCCGGTGCTCTCGGAGGTTCGCGCAAGTGGCGACCGGGCCGCGTTGCGCGACCTGGTGGACCACGTCAGCGGAACCCTGCTGGGCGTTTTGCTGGTCATCACGTCGATCGGTGTCCTGGCGGCACCGGCGGTGCTGGCGGTGTTCGCGCCCGGCTGGATGATCGAGGGAAGACCTGAATTCGATCTCGCTGCCGATATGCTGCGGATCACGTTTCCGTACATTTTGCTGATCTCGCTGACGGCGCTGGCCGGCGGCATCCTGAACACGTTCGACCGCTTCCTCGTGCCGGCCCTGACGCCTGCACTGCTGAATGTCTCGCTGATCCTCTGTGCCGTGCTGCTGTCCGCCCGCCTGGAAGTACCGGTAAAGGCATTGGCCTGGGGCGTCCTGATCGCCGGTTTCGCCCAGCTGCTGGTGCAGGTGCCCGCCTTGCTCCGGCTGGGCGTGTTGCCCCGGCCGCGCTGGGGCTGGCGTCATTCGGGCGTGCGCAAGATCCTGAGGTTGATGATCCCCACGCTGATCGGTTCGTCCGTGGCCCAGATCAACCTGTTACTGGACCTGGTGATTGCGACGTTCCTGGTCAGCGGCAGCGTGTCGTGGCTTTACTATTCCGATCGCCTGATGGAGTTTCCGCTGGGCGTGTTCGGTGTTGCGCTGTCCACGGTGATCCTGCCCAACCTGTCAAGAAAATTCGCCAGCAAAAACCCCGAGGCGTTTTCCCATACGCTCGACTGGGCGCTCCGGCTGGCGGTCATCATCACCTTGCCCGCGGCGCTGGGGCTGGCGGCCCTGTCGCAACCGATCCTGGTCACCCTGTTCCAATACCAGGCCTTCGAGGTCAGCGATGTCCAGATGTCGGCCATGAGCCTGGTCGCGTACGCGGCCGGTTTGCCCGCCTTTATCGCGGTCAAGGTGCTGGCGCCCGGTTTTTATGCGCGACAGGACACGAAAACCCCGGTCAAGATTGCGATCACCGCGATGGTGTCGAACATGGGCTTGAATCTGCTGTTTGTCGGCGCACTGCTGGCGATCGGTTTTTCCGGTCCCCACACCGGCCTGGCGCTGGCCAGTTCGGCGGCCGCTTACCTCAACGCCGGCCTGCTGTACCGCGTGCTGCGTAAACAGGGCGTATACACCCCTGAACCCGGCTGGGGACGGGTCTGGATGGCGGTGGTCCTGGCCTGCGCGGCGATGGCTGCGGCACTGGCCTGGCAATACGGCGATTTGCAGGGATGGGTGCAGGCTTCGGCTGCGCAGCGCGCGACGCACCTCGTGCTGTTGATCGGATTCGGCGCCCTGGTCTACGGCGCCACCCTGCTGGCCGGCGGGTTGCGCTCGCGGCACGTGTCAAAAGGCTCCAGCTGAACCCTGATCGATCCCGGTATCGAAGTCCGGTCACGACCCTTCAGCTGGTATACTCGTACGCTTTTTGTAGCAGCCGTATCGGACCATGCGGGTAATCAGAAACAGGCCGGGCCAAAACGCCGGAAGCTCCGCTCCCGGGGGCGCGGTGGTGACCATCGGAAACTTTGACGGCATACACCTCGGCCACCAGGCCCTGGTGACGCGCTGCCGCGAGTTGGCGCAGCCGGGTCAGGCAGTGGCCGTGGTGACGTTCGAGCCGCTGCCGGACGCCTATTTCAGGCCCGACCAGGCGCCGCCGAGGCTGCATTCGGTATACCGCAAGCTGTCCGTGATGCGCTCGCTGGGCGTGGACATCGTCTGGATGATGCGTTTCGATACAGCCCTCGCGTCATTGAGCGCCCAGGACTTCGTGCAGCAGGTCGTGGTCGAGGGCATGAACGCGGCTGCGGTCGTGGTGGGCCACGACTTCCGCTTCGGCCGTGGCAAGGAAGGCGACACCGATACCCTGCAGAAGCTGGGTGAAGCGTTCGGTTTTCGAGCAGACATCGTTCCGCCTGTCAATATCGACGGTGAGCGGGTTTCCAGCAGTGGTGTGCGAAAGAACCTGCTAGACGGGGATTTTGCCGCGGCGGCCCGCCGGCTGGGCCGACCCTATCGCATGGGTGGCCACGTGGTGCGCGGCCAGGCGCTGGGGCGCAAGCTGGGCTACCCAACCGCCAACCTGCGCATACGCTTCGAACCCAGCCCGCTGACCGGCGTATTGGCCGCCTGGTCGCGCATCGACGGCGGGTCCTGGCGGCCCAGCGTCTGCAACCTCGGACGGCGCCCGGTGGTGGATGGGCGGGACCCCCTGCTGGAGGTTCATTTCTTCGATTTCGACGAGGATATTTACGGTAAGCGCCTTGACGTTCAATTTGTGGCAAAGTTACGTGAGGAAACGGGTTTCGACAGCCTGGACGCGCTGGTCGAACAGATGAAGAGAGACGACCGTGCGTCCAGGGCGATCCTGGCGCGCACGAAGAAACCGGTCGACTGAAGACGCCCCGACAAGCGGCGAAGCAAAAGCGAGCAAGAATGGACTACAAAGACACGATCAACCTGCCGAAAACGCCGTTCGCAATGAAAGCGAATCTCGCCAACCGCGAGCCCGTTATGCTTGAGCAGTGGGAACAGGGCGGGCTGTACGAAGCCATCCAGGCCGCCACCGCCCAGCGCCCCCTGTGGGTGCTGCACGACGGCCCTCCGTATGCCAACGGCGATATCCACATGGGTCATGCCGTGAACAAGATCCTCAAGGACGTGGTGGTCAAGTCACGCCTCTTGTCAGGTTTCCGTTCGCCTTACGTGCCCGGTTGGGACTGCCACGGCTTGCCGATCGAATTACAGGTCGAAAAGAAGGTCGGCAAGGTCGGTCGCAAGGTGGACGCTGAAACGTTCCGCCAGAAATGCCGCGATTACGCGGAACGCCAGATCGACCTGCAGCGCAACGGTTTCCGCCGCATGGGCGTGCTGGGTGACTGGTACAACCCCTACGCCACCAAGGATTTCCTGTACGAAGCGGACATGATCCGCGCCCTGGCCTCGATCATCGAGGGCGGTCACCTGGAGCAGGGCGCCAAGCCCGTCAACTGGTGTTTCGATTGCGGTTCGGCCCTGGCTGAAGCGGAAATTGAGTACCAGGACAAGACATCGCCCGCGATCGACGTGCTGTTTGCCGCGGTCGATCCCAACGCGCTGTGCGCCGCTTTCGGAGTGGAAGTGCCCGCCGGCACAATTGGCATTCCCATCTGGACCACCACGCCCTGGACGTTGCCGGCCAACGAGGCCGTCTGCCTGCACGGCGAACTGGACTATGTGCTCGTCTCGGGCGAGGCGGATGGCAACACGCTTCACCTGGTGCTGGCACGCGATCTGCGCGATGCGGTGGTGAGCCGTATTGGCCTGGAGAACGTTCAGGAACTGGGCACAGCCGACGGCGCAGCCCTGGAACATCTCGTGCTGCGCCATCCTTTTTACGCGAAGGAAGTGCCGGTCATCCTGGGCGATCACGTCACCACCGAGGCCGGTACCGGCGCGGTGCACACGGCCCCCGGACATGGCGAGGAAGACTTCCAGGTAGGGCGCCTGTACGGCTTGCCCGTCAACAACCCGGTGGGCGGTGACGGCTGTTACCTGGACAACGTCGAGACCTTTGCCGGCGAGTTTGTCTGGGCCGCCAACGACCACGTGCTCGACGTGATGCGTGACAACGGAGCCTTGCTGCACAGCGAGCGTTTCGAACACAGTTACCCGCATTGCTGGCGCCACAAGACCCCCACGGCATTCCGCGTGACGCCGCAGTGGTTCATCAGCATGGACAAGGCCGACCTCCGCCAACACGCGTTGGAGGCCATCGGCAGCGTGAAATGGATTCCGGGCTGGGGCGAGGAGCGCATCCGCGGCATGGTGGAAAACCGCCCGGACTGGTGCATTTCCCGGCAGCGCACCTGGGGTGTGCCGATTCCTTTGTTCGTCAACCCGGAAACCAACGAGATCCATCCCGAAACCGCCGCCCTGATGGCGCGCGTGGCGGACATCGTCGAGAAAGAGGGCGTGGATTGCTGGTACACCGATGCGATTTACGACCGGCTTGGCGTGGACCCGGACAACTGGGAAAAGGTCACCGACATCCTGGATGTCTGGTTTGATTCCGGCGTCACCCACCGCTGCGTGCTGGACGAGCGTGACGACCTGGCGCGGCCGGCGGCGCTGTACCTGGAGGGCTCCGACCAGCACCGCGGCTGGTTCCAGTCATCATTGTTGTCCTCGGTCGCGATGAACGGCTCGGCTCCCTACCGCGAGGTGCTCACGCACGGGTTCGTGGTTGACGCCGAAGGTCGCAAGATGTCCAAGTCCCAGGGCAACGTGGTCTCACCGATCAAGGTCATGAACACGCTGGGAGCCGACGTGATGCGGCTGTGGGTGGCGGCCGCCGATTACCGCGGCGAGATGAGCGTGTCGGACGAGATCCTCAAGCGGGTTTCCGATGCCTACCGCCGGATTCGCAACACGGCGCGCTTTCTGCTGGGCAACCTCGACGGCTTTGGCCACGACGACCTGCTCGAACCCTCCCAGATGCTTCCGCTCGACCGCTGGGCCGTCAACCGCGCCGCCGCGCTGCAGGAAGAAGTAAAGCAAGCTTACGACAACTACCAGTTCCTGCAGGTGTACCAGAAAGTGCACAATTTCTGCGCCTTTGAAATGGGGGCTTTCTACCTGGATATCCTGAAAGACCGCCTGTACACGACCGGCCGGAACAGCCGGGTGCGCCGTTCTGCCCAGACCGCGATGTACCACGTGCTGGAGGAAATGGTGCGCTGGGTCGCGCCGATCCTGAGCTTCACGGCCGAGGAAATCTGGAAGCTGTTGCCGGGTGATCGCTCCTCGAGCGTGTTCATGGAAACCTGGTACGAAGGTCCCGACGTGGCCGAAGACCGTTTCGGTGATGCCTTCTGGGCGCGGGCCTCGGCGCTGGTCGACACCGTCAAGGACGCCATCGAGCCGAAGCGCGCCAGCAAGGAAATCCGAGGGTCGCTGGATGCTGAAGTGACCGTGTATCCGCTTGACGACGAGAGCCGCGCGCTGGTCGATGCGTTCGGCGACGAGCTGCGTTTCTTGTTGATCGTCTCGGAGGCGCGCATTGCGCCCGCGCAGGAAGCGATTCCAGAAACGGCCCATCGTTCCGAGCATTTCGCGGTGGATGTGCGCACCAGCGAGGCGGAGAAATGCGTGCGTTGCTGGCACCATCGCGACGACGTCGGCAGCGATGCGGATCATCCCGAGCTGTGCGGGCGCTGCGCGGAAAACATCGAGGGCCCGGGCGAACAGCGCCGAATGACATGAACGAAAAACCGACGCAAGACGCTGACCGTCGCCCCCTTCGGCCGTTTGACTTTCCGCCGATCAGTTGGGCGTGGCTACTGGTCAGCGCCATGGTCATCGTGCTGGATTGGCAGACCAAGCAATTGGCCAGCTACTATCTCCAGCTGTATCGCTCCGAGGAAGTCTTCTCGTGGCTCAACATCACGCTGGCGCACAACTACGGCGCCGCGTTCAGTTTCCTGGCCGACGCCGGGGGCTGGCAGCGCTGGTTTTTCATCAGTCTCGCCAGCGTCATCAGCGTGGTGCTGTTGGTGTGGCTGGTTCGCCTGCCGCGACGCGAGTGGGCAACGGCACTGGGGCTGGCGCTGATTCTGGGCGGCGCCATCGGCAACGTGGTCGACCGGGTTCGCCTGGGTTACGTGGTGGATTTCATCGACGTACATTTCGGCGGCTGGCATTACCCCGCGTTCAACGTGGCTGACTCGGCGATAACCTGTGGCGTCATCCTGTTGCTGGTCGATGCAATCGTGCTGAGCCGGCGGCGGGAGGGGGACGGCGCATGAAAATCCTGTTGGCCAACCCGAGGGGCTTTTGCGCCGGAGTCGACCGCGCGATAGAAATCGT
>JABDPF010000032.1 GCA_013042915.1 Lysobacterales bacterium | reverse complement strand
TCGGCAGTATCCTGTTCGTCGGTTGCGCGATTGCCAAGACCAGCATCGGCAACATCGTGCGCCCGATGATTCCGATGTACGCGGCCATGTTCCTTGCGCTGATGGTCGTGAGCTACTGGCCCGGGTTTACCGAGTTCCTGCCGCGGTTCTTCGGTTTGATCGACTGAAGGGTTTTGACCGCGGCCTCAGGCCACGAAGAGCTCGCCGTTGATGCGAACATCGTGCAGAACGAGGCCGTCGACGTGCTCGATCACGCCGGTTTTGCCTGCCGATCGGAATTCCACGTCCCGCATGACGAAATCCCTGATCGGCGCGCGTTCGAATCCGCGCACCTGGAATACCCGTTCGGCCTCCTCGCACACCAGGTTCTCGATGACGATATCGCGCACGGTGGGATCGAAGCGCCCCGCATCGCCTTCCTCGTAATAAAAATTGATCACGATGGCGTCCTTGACCTGTCCGATCGTGATGTCGCGGTAACGCAAGTGCTCGATCACGCCGCCCCGCACCGAGTTGGTCTTGATGCGGATGGCGCGCTCGAGGTCGGGGCTGCTCATGCGCAGGTTCTCGGCGAACACGTTGCGCACGCCCCCGGAAATCTCGCTGCCGATGACAACGCCCCCGTGGCCCGCCCGCATCTCGCAGTTGCGGATCACGATATTCTCGCAGGGTGTCGCCAGGCGGCGCCCGTCGGCATTACGGCCGGACTTGATCGCGATGCAATCGTCGCCGGTATCGAATGTGCAGTCCTCGATCAGCACGCCATCACAGGATTCCGGGTCACAACCGTCCGAGTTCGGCCCCAGGCTTTCGCAGGTGACGCCGCGCACAGTCACGTTTCGGCACAGTACCGGGTTGATCAGCCAGAAGGGTGCGTTGCGGATGGTCACACCCTTGATCAGGACATTGTCACAGTCGAAGGGTTGAATGAAAGGCGGTCGCAGGTAGGCGCCGTCCGCGTAGACGCGCTGCTCGACCGGCACGTGGTTTTCAGCGTCTGCCATCAGGCGCTCGCGGGCGGCCTGCTGGGTGCCGTGGTTCTCGTCGACCGCCCACCGGCCGCCTTTCCAGGGCCACCAGGTGTCGCGGTCGGCGCCACCGTCCAGGGTGCCGCTTCCTGTGATGGCCACGTTCGTTTGCCCGCGTGCATAGATCAGTGGTGAATAACCCATGAATTCCAGGCCCTCCCAGTGGGTGAGCACGGCCGGCAGGTAACGTTCCGGTTCCGGGATGAAGGAAAGGGTGGCGCCGCTCTCCACGTGCAGGGCCATGTTCGAGCCGAGGTGGATCGGCCCGGTGCGGTAGATACCGCCTTCGACCAACACGCGGCCACCGCCGGCTAAAGCGCATGCCCTGACGGCCGCTGCGATGGCTTCGCTGGAATCGGCCTGGCCGTCACCGATGGCACCATAGTCACGAATATCGAAGTCAGCGGCGGGAACGTCCGGCAGCGTGATCGTGGACGCGATGCGCTCGGCCCGGGACCAGTCGGCCTCGACCCGCGGGGTGGACCCGCTCCAGAGCCTGGGCGGCAAGGCGGCGAGGGCGCCCACCCCGGCAGCCAGGACTACGAAATTTCTGCGACTCAGACGATCATACATCGATAGGCCTCAATACGAACTTTCACTTTATTTATGATGGATTCTATGGAATGATGCCACCGCTGGCAATCCATTTTTTACTTCATTCTCGCGCCATATGGCGTGCTGGTAGGCCAATTGAATTTCATCTGGGAAATAGCGTGGTAACTGCTGACAAAACCCCTACGATCAACGATGTGGCAAAGGCGGCCGGCGTTTCAAAACGCACGGTTTCCCGCGTTATCAACCATTCCACCAAGGTCAATGCCCAGACGCGTGAACGAGTCGAAGAGGCGATTCGCCGGCTCAATTTCGCGCCGAACAGGCAAGCCCGCGGGTTGGCATCACGTCGTTCGTACCTGGTCGGCCTCGTGTACGACCTGCCAACGCTGTTCATTGCCGATATCCAGAAAGGCATTCTCAACGGTTTGTACGGTTCCGGTTACGAACTGATCGTCCACACCCGCCACCCCGACGACGACAAGGTCGTGGACGATGTTCTCCAGTTTGTGAGCCGCACCAAGACCGATGGCCTCCTTTTGGCGCCACCGGTATCGGAGATCGCGGAGCTGGCCGAGGCGCTGAACGATATCGGCTGCTTCTACCTGCAATTCAGCTCGCAACTGTCCGCCGAGCCCTGGAAGCAGGTGGTAACGAACTACTTGCCCGCTATCACCGACATGACTGCCCACCTGGTGGATCACGGCCATCGTCACTTCGGGTTCATTTCCGGGCCCAGGGACAACATTTCCTCTCAGAAGCGCCAGGAAGCGTTTATCCAGGCATTGAAGCAGTATGGGCTGAAGCTGCCGCAGTCCCTGATCGTAGAGGGCGCGTTCACTTACGACAGCGGGATGAAAGCGGCGGAGAACCTGCTCTCGAGACCGGATCGGCCCACGGCCATTTTTGCCGGAAACGACGAGATGGCGTTCGGTGTAATGAATGTGGCGGACTCCATGGGCATCGATATTCCCCGCGACCTCTCGGTGGTGGGGTTCGACGGCACGGCGTTCGCCAATTTCGTGATCCCTTCGCTGTCGACCATTCGTCGGCAGCCCAATGCCATGGCGCAGTTGGGTGCGAGCAAGCTCATTGCCCGTATCAACGAGGGCCAGGATGCAGCCCGCGCATTTGAAACCATGGTTTCGCCGGAATTCGTGCCGCGTGAATCCACGGGCCCGGCCTCTCTGGAGAGGCGCTGATCGAGACTGATTTCCTGAATGGGCGATATACGACTGGAATGCCGGTCGACTACAAGGCAAACTCGATGATCATGTCGACCAGTTCGTCCCTGGATATCGCGTTGTCGTGGTTCTTGTCGAATTTCCGGAAAATGTCGCTGCTGAAACCGAGTTCGCTTTGATGCAACAGGCTTTCAATGAGCGCGACGAACTCGCGCCTGGAAATCACGCCGTCCTGGTTCTCATCGAAGATCTCGAAAAGCTCATTGACCATTTCTTCGATATCCATACGTCAAGTCTAGCGCAAGCGTTGTTACGAATTCAGTAAATGGCCCGCGGTTTACCGGGACGGATTGCGGTAAACGCCAACCCCGGTTTGGGTGCCATTACAAGCCGGCCATTTTGATTTCGTTTTGACTCGAGCATTAAGATAAACCCGATCATTTGATGCGGCTCTGTCGAAAGCGACATCCAACGGAAAAACATGAAACGACTGTACGCAATCGCCTTGATGCTCGCTGCATTTTCTGACCCATGTTGCGCAGATAAGCCGAACATCCTGTTCATAGCCGTGGATGATCTGCGGCCTGAATTAAACAGCTACGGCGCCACGCATATCCATTCACCCAACATTGACCGTCTTGCATCTCAGGGGATTCAGTTCAACAACGCCCATGTTCAGCAATCCATCTGCATGGCATCCCGCGCGTCCCTGCTGACAGGGCTCAGGCCCGAATATCACAAAATTTACAGCGGCTCATCAGTTGTTGATCTCGTGCCGCGCGTATTAACCATCAACAGACATTTTGAAGAAAATGGTTATCGAATGGCCGCTTTCGGGAAAATCTACCACTACAAGAGTGACCATATCGCTCAGTTTGGTTCCAGGTGGACTGATGGCAGCGTGGACCTGTTCGGAAAGGGTAAGTATGCGACTCAGGATTCGCTCGATAAGTTGGAATTAAACCGCCACGACCCCGTCCGCCCTCACGATGACCGGGGGCCGGCATTCGAATCGGCGGACGTCAGAGACGATGCGTACAGTGATGGTTACAACACCGAGCGCGCAATCGAGACGTTGCGACATTTCAAGTCGTCCAAGGAACCATTTTTCCTTGCCGTCGGATTCCACAAACCCCACTTGCCCTTCAACGCACCAGAAAAGTACTGGGACATGTATCCCGCTGCATCGGTCAAGCTGGCCGGGATCAGAGGAGCGCCAGCAAACGCAACCCCGTATACGTTGCGTGATCCGGGAGAGTTACGTAACTACTTCGGTATGCCCAAGCGCAGGGGTGAATCTGTTGGGGTGGAAACCGAGTCGGTCCTTCGGCGGGCATATTTTGCCTGCGTCAGCTATGTCGATGCACTCGTGGGCCAGTTACTCGATGAGTTGGATGCGCTGGGCCTGGCCGAAAATACGGTCGTTATCCTGTGGGGTGATCATGGGTACAAATTGGGTGATTACGGAAACTGGAACAAGTGGACGAATCTGACGATCGACACCCGGGTGCCCCTGATCGTCAAGGCTCCCGGTATCAAGGGGGGACTTCAATCCGATGCCCTGGTCGAGTTGGTCGATATCTACCCAACACTGTCGGAACTTGGCGGCCTGGATTTGCCAGAGCACCTGCAAGGTACGAGTTTCGTTCCCTTGCTGCGAAAACCAGACTTGGAATGGAAGAAAGTAGTCTTCACCTTGTGGCCTCATGATCGAGACAGATTCGCGCAGACAATCACTGGTTTTTCCGTAAAGACAGATAAATACAACTACGTCCAGTGGACACGGCTGGCTACAAATGAGGTCCTGGCAGCAGAACTTTACGACCATTCGAACGATACGCTGGAGACCGTCAACGTGGTGGACTTGCCTGCTTATCGAGAGGCCGTTTTAGTCATGAGAGAATTACTCGAAGCCGGATGGCAGCAAGCAATTCCGATTCACCGATAGAATTTTGCCTGGCATCGTCGCACCCGGAGTGCTTTCGTTGCCCGGGTGGCTAGACATCTTCGGCCAGACGCATTAATCTTTGTGCGTATTGCCACCGGTAGCAAGCCCATTGCGCCGTTCGCAAAGCCGACTGACAATCCAACCCCGACCCGGAGGCGTGAGCGAAACCTATGACGACCCGAACCATCTTCGCCGGAACACTGGCCCTGTTGCTGCCGTTCACCTTCGCGGGCTGTGATTCGCCCAACACCGCGGCTGAGCAGGGTAGTGAAACGACAGCGACGCCCGAGCCCGCAACCGAACCTGCGCCCGCGCAAACGAGCGAACCGACCGTCATGGCTTACGGCCGCTTCGTGCCCGAGCGCGAGGACGACTTTGCATGGGAAAACGACAAAGTGGCGTTCCGGATATACGGCCCGAATTCCAGCGGCAAAGGGCAGGTTAGCGGCATCGATGCCTGGCTGAAGCGCGTGCCACACAGCGTGATCGACAAGTGGTACGCGGGGCACCAGGAGGGCGTCAGCTATCACGAGGACCACGGCGAAGGCTACGACCCCTACCACGTCGGCGACAGCCGCGGAGTCGGCGGAACCGTCGTCTGGATCGACGGAACGCCCTGGCCGGCCGGGAAATTCAACCGTTACGAGGTGCATCAGGACAGCGGTGAGAAAGTCGAGTTCACCGTGCATTACGAATGGGAGACCCCGCTTGGCATGGTGGCCGAAAGCAAGACCATCACACTCGCGCTGGGAGACCAACTCTATCGTGTCCAGTCCGCATTCACCCTGGACGGCGAGCCCGCCTCGCTACCCATCGCCATCGGCCTGACCACGCACGACGGCAAGGCGCAGGCCGAAGGTAACCGGGACACGGGCAGGATCTCGACCGCCGAGACCATCGACGGCCATCAGCTGTGGACCGGTGCGTTGATGGCTCCCGGCCGCACCCAGGAGATCGTGCACGCGCCCAGCGAAGAAAAAGACGCAAGCCACATCTGGCTGCTGACGGCGACCACCGACGACGGCGAGCTGACTTTCCGCGCCGGCTTCGCGTGGGACGCGGCGGGTGACATGGCCTCATTCGAGCAGTGGAACGAATACCTCGACAGCCGGGCAGGTGAATAGTACCCGGCATCCGGCAAGGATAGACAAAACCAACCGGCGGCCCCAAGCCGGCCGCTGAATAGAACGGAGCATTGAACAATGAAATTTCTACACACCGCGGACCGCGAACGCTATCGCCGAATGACCACGGACGAGATGCGCGAGGCCTACCTGATCGACGACATATTCATTCCGGGTGAACTCACCCTGTGTTACACGGATGTCGAGCGCAGCATCGTCGGATCGGCCGTACCCACGCAAGCGGCACTGGAATTTCCGGTGCACAAGGAACTGGCCGCCGATTTCTTCTGCCAGCGGCGCGAAGTGGGCGTCATCAACATCGGTGACGCGGGCCGCGTGACGGTGGACGGCGAAACATTTGGGCTGGAGAACCGGGACAGTTTGTACATCGGCCGCGGCAGCCGCGAGGTGGCCTTTGAAAGCGACTCAGCCGACGTCCCGGCGAAGTTCTATTTCGTCAGCTACCCGGCCCACAGCGACTACCCGTGCAAACGGGTGCGCCGCAACGAGGCCAACCGCCTGGAAATGGGTTCGATGGAAGAATGCAACGACCGGGTCATCAACCAGTCGCTGATTCCCGGCATCGTCGACACCTGCCAGCTGGTGATGGGTTTCACCGAGCTGGCCCCCGGGAGCAACTGGAACACCATGCCGGTGCACACCCACCGCCGCCGCACCGAGGTCTACATGTACTTCGACCTGGGCGAGAACGACGTGGTCTTTCACCTGATGGGCGAGCCGGACGAAACGCGCTCCATCGTGGTGCGCAACGGCCAGGCCGTGGCTTCGCCCAGTTGGTCGATCCACAGCGGCGTGGGTACGCGCAACTACACTTTCGTCTGGGCCATGGGCGGCGAGAACCAGGAGTTCCCCGACATGGACCATGTTTCAATGGCCGACATCCAATAACCGGAAATCCAGACCAACCTTACAGGAACCAGAATGAATCACATCCGACATACAGCAGCCTGTTTCTTTACTTCGCTCCTGTCACTCGCGGTCGCGGTGACCGCCGGCGCCGCCATGCCCCAGGACGACGAGGTGTTGTTTGGCATGCGGGACGAAAAACCGTTTGCCCCCGCCGTAGTCGACGCGGTAGGTGACAGGGTGGCCGATTGGCAGATCGACCGCCTCGATGACCTGACCTATCACCGCAACTACCGCGACAACATCTCGGAACGTCGCGCCTGGATTCACGGCGCCTTCTACGTGGGCGTATTCAACTGGGCCGCGCTGCCCGGGAACGAACGCTTCTTTGACCCGTTGCAGACGATTGCAGAAGAGGAAGAGTGGAAGCTGGGCGACCGGCTGTTCCACGGCGACGACCACATCGTCGGCCAGATGTACCTGACCCTGTACAACCGGGAAGAGGAAAAGGACCGGGACAAGATCGAGCACACGATTCGGCAGTTCAACCAGATCCTGGCAGCCGATCCCGATGGCTCGCTGGCCTTCGAGGGCGATTCGATCCGCGGGGTGGGGCGCACCTGCCAGATCCGCTGGTGCTGGTGCGACGCCCTGTTCATGTCGCCGCAGACCTGGATCATGCTGACGAGCGCCACCGGCGATGAGAAGTATACGGAATTCGCCGACACCGAATTCTGGGCCACGACCGACTACCTGATGGACCCGGATACCCACCTGTACTTCCGCGACAGCCGCTACTTCACCCAGCAGGACGAGGAAGGCAACAAGATCTTCTGGGCCCGGGGCAACGGCTGGGTATACGCCGGGCTGGTGAATATCCTCAGGCTGCTGCCCAAAGACCACCCCTCCTATCCGAAATACGTTCAGCTGTACAAGGACATGTCGGAAACCATCGCTGACCTGCAGCACGACAACGGCTTCTGGCGCGTCTCCCTGCTTGCGAAAGAAAAATACGCATCGCCCGAGACCAGCGGTACCGGCTTCATGACCTACGGGCTGGCCTGGGGCGTCAACCAGGGATTGCTGGACGAGGACAAGTACGGCCCGGCCATCAGAAAAGGTTGGAAAGCGCTGCTCAGCGCGGTGCAGGACGACGGAATGCTCGGCTGGGTCCAGCCGATCGGCGCCGCGCCGGACAGCGTGTACGAGAGCGACAGCCAGTTGTACGGCGTGGGCGCGTTTCTGCTGACGGCAGAACAGATGATTGAGTTCGAGGAGTAGACGAGAGGTCATACCGCCGCAAGCAGCGTTATCAAAGCAAGCAAAGGAACAAGATGATGTCGACGATCACCGTTATCGGGCCCGGAGCGATCGGCGGGCTGGTTGCCGCATGGCTTTGCCAGGACTCAGAGCACGAGATCATCCTGGCGGCGCGCACGCCATTTGAGTCCCTGCGGCTGGAAACGCCGGACGGCCCGTTGCAGGCCCACCCTCGCGTTATCACATCCCCCACCGAAGCCCGGCCATCGGAATGGGTACTGCTGGCGACCAAAGCATACGACTCCGAACCGGCTTCGGCCTGGTTTCCGGGTTCGATGACCGATGGCTCTCGAGTAGCGGTACTCCAAAACGGTGTAGACCACGTCGAAAGGATTTCCGAATGGGTGCCGAGCGATCGAATCCTGCCGGTCATCGTGGATTGTCCGACGGAACGCCGGGCGCCGGGGCGCATCCGCCAGCGCGGCCCGGTTTCCATGAGGGTGCCCCGCTGCGGCCTCGCGGCCGGTTTCGTTCGGCTGTTTGACCGCACCCCGATCGATTGCCGGCAAGCAGACGATTTCGCCACGGCGGCGTGGCGCAAGCTGTGCATCAACGCCGCGGGTGCGGTCAATGCGCTCACGCTCGAGCCGGCCGGGGTCGCGCACGACTCGGAGGCAGCCCGGCTGATGCGCCTGATTGTCGAAGAGGCCGCCGCCGTGGGCCGCGCGGAAGGCGCGAACCTTGCCGATGACATCGCGGACGAGGTGGTCGCGATTTACCGCGAGCAACCGCCCGATGCGGTCAACTCCTTGCACGCGGACCGGCTCACGGGCGGTCCGACGGAAATCGACCTGCGCAATGGCATCGTCGTCCAGCGCGGTGCCGCGCACGGGATTCCAACGCCCTGCAACGACATGGCGGTGGCGCTTTTGAAGGTAAAACGCGTTTTGGCCACCGGTTAACGGCGGCGTCTAATCGCCTTCCGTCTCGGCCAGCAAGCGGTCGAGCACCTCGATCAGCCCAGCGCGGTCGAATTCGTATGGCTGGTCGTGGTTGAGTTGAATCACCCGGCGCATCGCGGCCTCGATCGTCCGGTGCGCCTGGTCGGCGTTGGGCGTTACCATGTAGCGACGCTTGGGCTTGTCGGCGGTCAGCGATGCGTACACCGCCCGCGCGACCTCGTCGGGATCTTTTCGGTCGGACTCGCGTTGCAGGGCCCGCCGGTGCCTGGCGATTTCTTTCTCGGACAGCATAATTTCCCCATCCTCGGCCGCCGCCAGGGCTCGCGCCGCGCGGTTCGCACCGATCTTCGATTTGAATCCACCCGGCTCGATGACCGCGACGTGCACGCCGTTGCCCCGGATTTCCCGGGCCAGTGAGTCCGTGTACGCCTCGATGGCGAATTTGCTCATGCTGTAGATGCCCGACGTCCCGGTGAAACCGGCAATCGACCCGATAGTGACGGTTCGCCCGTCGCTGGCGTCCAACAGCGGCAGGAACGCCTTGTTGACGCGGTAGGGGCCGTATACGTTGACGTCGAAAACGAAATCCATTTCCGACTCGGGCCCGGACGTGAGCGGCGCGAAGGCCGACACGCCCGCGTTGTTAACCACCCCGTAAAGGCCACGGCCCTGTTTCTGCACGAATGCCATTGCGGCATCGATCTCTTCCTGGACCGTGACGTCCAGACGGACGGCGCTGACGTCGTCCATCGCGTCCAGCCGTTCCAGGTCCGCCGGCTTGCGCGCCCCCGCGTACACGTGAAAACCGCGGCTCGACAGCGTTTCGGTGATCTTCAGACCGATCCCGGAACTGGCGCCGGTGACCAGCACGGCCCGGCGCGCCGGCTCGGCCTCGGCATAGGCATTGCCGGCCAAAGCCGACACCGACACCACTAACACCGTGGCAATGGTCAGGTATTTCATCATCGCGATTTATCCTCCGTTTAGGGTCCGGCGCGGGCATGCGCTCGGCCGATATTCGTCAAATTCGTGGCAATTGCGCCGTCATGGATATACTATTTGATACGATTGTGCCAACGGTGGCATCCCATTGTCCAATAGCCCGGCGGACGCCTTTCCCGAATACCCCGGCGCCGGCGAATGACCGGCCGGCCGGCAGCCCATTCCACTCAATGAAAGGACAACGACGATGACGACCCCAATCAGGAAAGCCTTGCTTGTGCTGGCGCTGCTGCTGACGGGCACCGTCCAGGCCGCGGACTGGCAGAACCTGTTCAATGGCGAGGACCTCTCCGAATGGAAACAGCTCGGGGGCGAGGCGCGCTACGAAGTGCAGGGCGACCAGCTGGTCGGCACCACCGTCGCCGACACGCCCAACAGCTTTTTGGCCACGGAAAAAGACTACTCCGATTTCATTCTGGAGTTCGAGATGTGGGTCGACCCGTCGATGAACTCCGGCGTTCAGATCCGCAGCCACGTCAGCGACGAGAATGTGGTTTACGGCTACCAGGTCGAAGTGGACCCGACACACCGGCGCTTCACCGGCGGCATCTACGACGAGAAGCGGCGCAAGTGGATCTACCCCTTGTCACTCAACGAAAAGGGGCGGGATGCGTTCGAGAACGGCAAGTGGAACCACTTTCGCGTCGAAGCTGTCGGTCACTCGATTCGGGTTTGGGTTAACGGTATTCAAACCGCCCGGCTGGTGGACGATATGGACGCGGACGGCTTCATCGGCCTGCAGGTGCACAGCATCGAGAGCGCCGATTTCGTGGGGCGCACGGTGCGCTGGCGCAACCTGCGAATCTTGACGGACGATCTCGAAAACCATCGAAAGGCAAGCGATCCCGGGGTGCCGCAGGTCAGCCTGCTGGTCAACCGCCTGACGCCGGAAGAGAAACGGCACGGCTGGAGGCTGTTGTGGGACGGCGAAAGCAGCGCAGGTTGGCGCGGCGCCAAGCTCGATCGCTTTCCGGAATCGGGCTGGACCATCGACGAAGGCGTGCTGACGGTTGAGGCCACCGACGGCGGTGAATCCACCGGTCCCGGCGACATCGTCACGCTCGACAGTTTCTCCAACTTCGAATTCCGCTTCGAGTTCAAAATCACCGAGGGCGCCAACAGCGGCGTCAAGTACTTCGTCGACCCGGACCTGAACCAGGGCGCCGGCTCCGCCATCGGCTGCGAGTTTCAGATCCTCGACGACAAGGTTCACCCTGACGCGAAGCAGGGCGTCAACGGCAACCGGACGCTGGCTTCCCTGTACGATCTGATCACGGCGGAAAACCTGACCACGAAGGATCGCTCCAAGCAGTTCTGGGGCATCGGTGAGTGGAACCGCGGCCGGATCGTCTCCGACAACGGCCGCGTGGAGCATTGGCTAAACGGAGAAAAATACGTCGAGTTCGACCGCCACAGCCAGATGTTCCGCGCGCTGGTGGCCTACAGCAAGTACCGGGTCTGGCCCGGGTTCTGCCAGTGGCCCGAGGGGCAACTCCTGTTGCAGGACCACGGAAACGAGGTCAGCTTCCGCAATCTGAAGGTCCGCGAGTGGTAGCCGCCGGGCAGATGGGAGGTACATAAAATGAGCGATTCCCGCCAATCCCGCAGGGATTTCATCAAGACCACGACCGCGGCCACCGCCGGCCTGTCGCTCGCCATGGGCAGCGCCGCCAGCTATGCGCGGATACTGGGCGCCAATGATCGCATCAACATCGCCTGCGCCGGTGTGCGCAGCCGCGGCATGGCGCTGATGGAATCGGCGTACAAGTCGGCCGGCAAGCAGGTTCATTTCGACTCGATATGCGATGTCGATTCGCGCGAACTGGCCGATAAGTCGGCCGCCATCGAGAGTATGACCGGCCATGCGCCGCACACGGAAAAGGACTACCGCAAAATCCTGGCCGATCGCGACATCGACGCGGTGGTGATCGCCACCCCCGACCACCTGCACGCGGCGTTCGCCATCTGGGCGATGCAGGCCGGCAAGCACGTGTATGTCGAAAAGCCCTGTACCCATAACCCGCGCGAGGGCGAACTGCTGGCCGCGGGTATGAAGCGCTACGGCACAGTCGTGCAAATGGGCAACCAGCAGCGGTCGGCGCCAACCTCGATCCAGGCGATCGAAGACATCCGTAGCGGGGTGATCGGAACGCCCTACATGGGCAAGGCCTGGTATTCGAACGATCGCGGCAGCATCGGGTTCGGCCAACAGGCGCCCGTGCCGGACTGGCTCGATTGGGACCTGTGGCAGGGGCCGGCGCCACGTCGACCGTATAAGGACAACTACGTCCACTACAACTGGCACTGGTTCTGGCACTGGGGCACCGGCGAAATCAACAACAACGCCCTGCACGAACTGGATATCTGCCGCTGGGCGCTCGGTGTGGACTGGCCGAGCCGTGTCAAGTCCTCGGGCGGCCGATTCCATTTCGACGACGACTGGGAGTTTTACGATACCCAGGTCGCCAGTTACGAATACGCCGACGACAAGATGATTACCTGGGAGGGGCGCAGCTGTAATAAGTTCCAGTTCTTTGACCGCGGTCGCGGCGCCACGATCCACGGCACCGAGGGTACGGTAATGCTCGATCGGAACGGTTATTTTCTCTACGACCTGGAAGGCAAACTGGTTCGGGAGATGGCCGAGGCGGCCCCGTCTGCGACCACAGACATTCGCGGCGCCGGCGCGTTGGTCGAATACCATTTAGACAACTTCTTCGCCGCTATTCGGGAGGGTGCCGGCCTGCATTCGCCGATCGACGAAGGCGCCCTCAGTACGTCAATGTGCCACCTGGGTAACATCTCGCAGAAGCTCGACCGCACACTCGACATCGACACGGCCACCGGCCACATCGTCGACGACGAGGAAGCGATGGCGATGTGGGGCCGCGAGTACGAACAGGGCTGGTCGCCTGAGTTTTGATCCGTTGAGTCCCCGGCCATAACTGTGTGCCGCAGATGATGGCCCCCTTGCGGTTATCGCGTGGCGACATCGAGCCCGTGTTGGTGACTGGGTTGCTGCGCCGTGACTTCACGCACGAGCGGGCCGCGCTCTGTGCCCGGCTGTTCGTCGAGGCCAGCCTGGACGGCGTGTACTCGCACGGCTTGAACCGCTTCCCGCAGTTTATCGGTATGGTCGAGCGCGGAGTCGTGCGGCCGGATCGTGAACCCTCGCGGGTTCGCTCGACCGGTGCTGTCGAGACCTGGGACGGTCGGTTAGGCCCCGGCAACCTGAATGCCTGGGCCTGTATGGGCCGGGCCATAGAAATGGCACGTGACCGTGGCGTAGGCGTCGTTTCGTTGCGTAATACGAATCACTGGATGCGCGGCGGCAGCTACGGTCTGCGGGCGGCCGGGTCGGGATGTATCGGAGTGTGCATGACCAATACGCAACCCAACATGCCGCCATGGGGTGGTCGCGAAGCCGCGGTGGGCAACAACCCGCTGGTCATCGCAGCGCCGAACGAGCCCTATCCGATCCTCCTTGACATGGCGATGTCGCAGTTCTCCTACGGCAAAATGAACGTCCATCGCCAACGCGGTGAGAAGCTCCCTTGCCCCGGGGGCTACGACCTTGATTTACAGATGACGGACGAACCGGGCCTCATCCTCGAATCAGAGCTGGCTACCCCGATGGGTTACTGGAAAGGCTCAGGCCTGGCCATTTTGATCGATCTGCTGGTTGCCACATTGTCCGGCGGGTCGACCACGGCGGAAATCGGTGAACGCGGTGAAGAGTACGGGATCTCGCAGGTGTTCATCGCCTTTGACCTGGGCCGGGTGGGTGAAAAAGCCGAGTCCCGCCGGGTGCTGGAGGCGATCAAGTCTTCACTGCGCCGGACCCCGCCGCTGCGCGAGGGGGGTGCAGTCCGGTATCCCGGGCAGGGGACGTGGCAGAGGCGTCAGCAGAACGAGCGAGAGGGCATCCCGGTCGATCCCGGCATCTGGCAGCGTATCCTGCAGACGCAAGGCTGAGCGGTCAACAGGGCTACATCCCGCCCAATGGGCAGGGTGAACCTCCATTCAATCATGCGCTGCTGGCCTGCGCCATTGCGTTCTTCGCGGGCACCAGAGTGTGCGTGCGGCAGACAGTCCGGCATCAGCCTGGCCTGAGCCGGGGCTCGCGGTAACCGGCTCAAGTGCCGGACGTGCGGTCGGAGACGAGTTCGTTGAGGTAATCCTCGAGGTTCGTGTAGCCGTCTCCGTCGGGGTCGTGGTGACCGTCCGTCTTCTGCGGGCACAGGCCGTTGGCGGTTTCCCAGTCATCGGGCATGCCGTCGCCGTCCTGGTCCGGTCGCGCCTCGGCGAATTCAACTTCTGGCCAGCCGCCCACCTCTTTTTCGGAATCGATCAGTGTCCCGCCGAGCTGGCGCACCGTGTCGATCACCCGGCGGTCCGCGGCGTCTCGATGATGCGAGGCCCCCGACCGCGCCAACACCTGTTCGTAGGCTTCGTTAGCTGGTCCGCCTGATATCGGCGCGGCGTCGAACGCCTGCTTCCTGATCCCCTGACGGTCCGTTTTAAAGCGCACCAGGTTCCACGGATCTGCGGGAAGCTCACCGTTCATCCAGTTACCGGAGAAATGCAGTTCCGCCAGCGGGTTGGCCTCGTCGAAAGCCAGCGCCTTGCTGGAATTCGGGCCGCGCAAGTAGTAGTTGTCCACGAAGTTGTAGCGGGCGATGGAGTCGGTATCTGCGTTGTAACCGCTGGCCGCACCGCCCCAGTTGTAGAACAGGTTGTTGCGGAAGTCGAACAGCGGGCCTGCCGGGTCGGTCTCCGCGTCGGCGTAGTTGCCCGGGCGGGGCATGCGGGCCTTGTGGTGGGCCCACAGGTTGTGGTGAAAGCTGTAGCGGGCGCCGGCGCTGCCGCGCACCAGGCTGCCATAGCCGTGTTGTCCCTTGGAATGCACCGAATCGTTCAGGGACTCGGCAATGATGCTCCACTGCACGGTGACGAGGTCGATCGATTTCGGTCGGCCCTGGTCGTGCGGCGAGACCGTCAGCGTTTCGTCCGTGGCCCAACTGGCAGAACAGTGGTCGATGATGATGTTATGGCCCTCGGCCACGGAGATCGCATCCGTTTCGGCCCCCGCCTCGCTGCCCGGCCGCACGCGGAGGTAGCGGATCACCACGTCGTCCGCCTTAACCACCAGGCCGAAATTCTTCAGCGTGACCCCGTCGCCCGGCGCGCTCTGGCCGGCGATCGTGACGCGACCGTTGTGCAACACGATGTTGCGCTCGAGTTCGATCACGCCGGCAACGTCGAACAGTACGGTGCGCGGGCCTTCAGCTCTCAGTGCCGCGCGCAGGCTGCCCTTGCCGTCGTCGCCGAGGTGCGTGACCTTGATTACCCTTCCGCCCCGGCCGCCCACGGCGTGCCGGCCGAAGCCCTCGGCGCCGGGGAACGCCAGGCTATCGGTGCTTTCGGAAGCCGGATGCGCCCCTGCATGGGGCGTTGGTGCGTGCAGCAGGCAAATGAAGAGGGTGGCGCCAAGCAGACCGGGACCCAGGGTGGCGCGAATCGTCACACCTCGTTCTCACCTTTCACGTAGCCGAAGTTGGCGCGGATTCCGCCGTCGACGTACAGCACGTGGCCGTTGACGAAATCGGCGGCCTTCGAAGCCAGGAACAGGGCCGCGTTGCCGACGTCCTCGGGTTCGCCCCAGCGGTTCGCGG
>JABDPF010000031.1 GCA_013042915.1 Lysobacterales bacterium | reverse complement strand
CCGACAAAGGCCACGGCTGCCCAATTCGGACTGACCCTGTAACGAAGCTCGGCCTCCACAACGGCGACCTGGTCGCCCTGGTAGCGCAGGGCCGGAATACCTCTCAACGAAATCCAGGGCACCGCGAAGAAAGGCGCGCTGCCGCCCTGCAGGGCATACTCGCCCCTCAGCCCCAGTACGAAGCGTTCGCCCAGCGGGTGGAATGAGAGAAACTTGAGTTTCAGCGTGGTGTAGTCGTAGTTGCCTCCGACGTAGTCGCCGTTTGACGACAACGTCATGTCGATCAAACTGCCGGTGCTGGGCATCAGGCTGTCGTCCCGGGTCTCCCGCATGACACGAGCCGTGAGGCCGATATCGGTGAATTCGCCGGTGAGCAGCCCCGATACGTCGATGTTGTCCGGGTCAGGCGGGGGAACGCGGAACGTGATGTCCGCTTTCAGGTACGACAGGCCGACCCCGAGAAACCAGTTGCTCTGGCCGAGGCGGAATTTCACGTCCTGGACCAGGACGACGCCCTCCAGTTCAAACTCGTACGGGCGGCCCAGCACGTAGAAATTCGTGACGACGTTGGCGAAGGCCACCACCCCGAGATACCGGATTCGGTCGTCTTTCCAGTTGTTCATATGGCCGATGCCGGCAGCCCAGGTCCCGTTGTTGGTCACGCCTCCGAATACGCCGGTCACGACTGGCGGTGGCTTGCTGGCGACACGCGCATCCCTGACCGCCGTCGGGCTTTCCAGTTGATTAGCCGTGTAACGATCGGCACCAGGTACCGGATGAAAATAGCCGATTCCGAGACCCAGTCCTTCCCCGATGGCGGGCTCGGTGATGATCATCGGTATCGGAACGATGTTTTTGTACCAGCGCTCATTCTCCGGTTTGTCGGCGACGGCTTCCCGGTCTTCGGCCGAAGACGGGTCAGGGTGCGCCGCGTCCACGTCGGCAAATGCCGTATTCGCCGACAGCGCGGCGAAGGCAAGCAGAAAGACGGTCGATATCGGCAGGAAATTCATCAGCAGTAATCTAGCAGATGACCGACCCGGGGTGTCAAAACTGTCGCCTCAGTGACCGCGCGCTATCGAGCCGATAAAATGAGTCTCGCTTCCCTGCTCCCGCCTGTGTCGGATCAGTGACCTGTTGTTCACATTACCGGTCGTCATCACTCGCAGTATCTGCTGCCCTTGTCGAAAACGATTTTCCAATCACCGCGCTCACCCCGGCGCCAGACCGAATTGAATGTCGCGACGCGTTGTCCATCGGGGCCATAGACCGGACCCGAGCTGAAGGCCAGGTCGCCCGAGCCGAGCACCTCGACACGTTCCGGCTCCCAGGAAAACGGTGCGTCCGGACCTTCGAAAAAGGGTTTCCACGCCCCCAACACCTCGGACTTGCCACGCAATGGCCCCGAACCTGAAAAAAAGACGGCCTCCTCGGCGATAAAGTGACTGAATGCCTCGAAATTCCGTTCCGCCATGGTGCGCGCAAAAGATCGCTCGATGGCCTCCACGATCTGCCGGGATGGATCCGGATTCGGCACAGCATCCTGCGCGAGAAGTAAAACCGGAGCGAGGGAGAACAGGAACAGCATTGAGATCAGGCGTTTCATACCGAACAGGATGACGTTTAAACGTAAGCGGCGCCAATCGCTCGCCGCAAATTGCGCTCCGCCTGTCCCGGGCCGGGCAGCCTGCCGGCTTCAATGCACCCGGTGACCCTCGGGAGGACGGAACGTTTCCCGCCGTCCCAGCCAATGCTCGTGGATCAGGCGGGCTGCTGCTGCGACCTGGTTCTGCAGGTACTCGATATGGCGGTCGGCAAGTTGTTCCAGCAGGTTCCATCCATCGCTGGTCGTGAACAGCGGAATCGGCGACATCAGGTCCATCGTCGCGGGATCATCGAGACGCCACGCATCAGGACGCAGCATCACGGCTTTCATGTACCCGATGCACCAGTCGTCCACAACGAGGTAGGCTTTTCCCTTGACCTCGTTTTCCATGAACCAGGGGTCATAGGATTCGGGATCGTCCATCAGCGTTACGGCCGTGGTGTTCATGTGACGCATCATCAGCCCACTGATGCGCTCGAAGTCGTCGGTACTCTCCAACGAGGAGGGCTGCGCTCTTCCGCCCCACACGACCGGCAACCACTCCTCGGCAGGGATGCTCTTCGGCCCGCTGACGACCGCCGTGATAAAGCCGTCGAATTCCGAAATATTCATGATCGACAGGTCGCTTTCGAGCGATGAGAGAAACGTCTCCAACTCGTCGAACTCGAAGTCGTCAAGCGGGATTGATAGGTCGAGTCGTGATTCCATTTGAGCGGTCAGGCGTTGAGCAATTCGGGCGCGTATTGTAGCAGGCAGATCGGCCCATCCCACCGCCTCACCTCAAAGACTCAACATTCCCTCCAGGAAAGGTGCTGCGCGCCCCGCGATGAGCACCCGGTCGCCCTTAACGCGGCAGTCGAGATCACCACCGCGGGCGGACACCTGGCGGGCGCGCAATCGCTCTTTGCCCAGCCGCGCCGCCCAGTACGGCGCGAGCTTCGTGTGGGCTGACCCGGTTACCGGGTCTTCCGGAACACCTACGGACGGCCCGAAGAAACGGGACACGAAGTCGTACCCGCCGCCCGGCGCGGTGACGATGATGCCCCGGTAGTCCAGGGTGGACAAACGCTCCATCCGCGGTTTGAGGTCCTGAACGGCCTGCGCTTCGTCGAAAACCGCTACCAGGTCAACGTTTTCCAGGCATTCGGTCGGCTGCGCACCCAGCGCTTCTGCCAGGCCCGGTGGCGTAGCGCACGGTCGCGGCGCCTGGCAGGGGAAGTCCAGGATCAGCAGGTCCCCGTCGCGGGCTACCGTCAGCATGCCCGAACGAGAAGAAAACCGGACGGTGTCGGACCGGAAGCCGAGCCGGTTGAACAGCACCCAGGCCGATGCGAGCGTGGCGTGGCCGCAGAGGTCAACTTCCGCCATCGGCGTGAACCACCGGATCGCGTAATTCGCGCCATCCGGCGCGAAAAACGCGGTTTCGGACAGGTTGTTTTCCGCGGCGATCGACTGCATCAGGTCATCAGGCAACCACTGTTTGAGTGGACAGACCGCGGCCGGATTCCCTTCGAAGGGACGGCTCGCGAACGCGTCGACCTGGTAAATCGGTATATCCATTGCCTTCTCCCTGAAATCAGAGCGGCTAAGACAAGGTGACCCAGACCGCGGTCACCGCAAGCCACAGGAGGCACAGGGAAGAGAGCGTGAACAGGACAACCCTCAGGGGAATCCGGTTGACTGTCGCCTGCCAGATACTGTGAACGATACGAATGCCCACGTAGGCCCAGGCCAGGGATGCGTTAAACCCCGCACCTTCGCCTGCCAGGGCGAGAATCGCCACGACCGCGTAGAACAGCGTGGGCTGTTCCATCAGGTGGGTATAGTTGTGCGACTTCCAGTTGACAGGGGCCGGCAACATCGCTTCCACGTCGGCATAACGCGTGCCCGGCGCCGCCGTATCCAGGCTGAGTCCAGCGCGCGCAAAAGCGGGAAATCGGGTGGCGGTCACCCACAATAGCATCACCATCGACCAGAGAACCAACACGGCCGCGGGCGCGAGAATCGGGATGTCATACATGGCAGCTCCTTTTACAATGGTTTCTCACATTCTTACTGAAGAGACGGGCCAATGCCATGAAGGAATTGAACGACATCCAGGTTCGCGTGCTGGGCTGCCTGATGGAAAAGAAGGAGACCACACCCGATCAATACCCGCTGACGCTCAATGCACTGCGCAACGCCTGCAATCAAAAATCCTCGCGGTCTCCCGTGACGAATTACAGCGAAGGAGACGTCGGCCATGCCTTGAGGGAGCTCGAGAGCCTGGGGCTGGTCAGCGAGGCGTGGGGATCACGGGTGGCACGCTATGAGCACAAAGTGCCGCAGGTCATCGGATTGCACAGCCCGGGGATGGCGCTGATGGCCACCCTGATGCTCCGTGGCCCTCAGACCCTCGGAGAACTGAAAAATCACAGTCACAGGATGCACGCCTTTGACGACCTGGACGATGTACAGTACGCCGCGCAAAAACTGGCGACGCATGAACCCCCGTTGGTCATTGCCCTGCCCCGCCTGGCAGGGCTGAAGGAAGAGCGATTTGCCCACTTGCTCTCGGGTGAGCCCGATATCGCCGAATACGAGTCCCTGGCCAGGAAATCCAACGTACCGGCAGCCGGCCCGTCTCTAGCCCGCAAGAACATCTCGTCCGGCAGTCCATACGAATCGGTCGTCGGGTTTTCCCGCGCCGTTCGCGTCGGCAACACGGTGGTCGTCAGCGGCACCGGACCCATCGGCCCGGACGGAGAAACCGTCGGGCAAGGGGACATCGCAACACAGATGCGCCGCTGCCTCGAAATCTCCCTCGAGGCCCTGGAAGAGCTCGGCGGCCACCGCCAGGACGTGATCCGAACGCGCACCTACCTAAAGCATCGCGAAGACTGGGAGGCGGCCTCCCACGTGCACGGCGAGTTCTTCAGCGAGATCCGCCCGGCAAGCACGATGCTGCAGGTGGCGTCGATGATTGACCCGGACTGGCTGGTGGAAACCGAGATGGATGCCGTTATCGGAAGCGGCGGGGATTAGCTGCCCACCACGGCTTCGGGATCAGCAAATACAATCTCCATCGGCAAGCCGAATACATCCCGTGGGGGCAGAGCGGGAAAGCATGCGAGCGCCGGTGCCCGGCGGGCGGTCACCGCACCGACCAACGCATCGATGATGTCATCGCGGGCGACGTCCTTGCGGGCCGTGGCCGCCAGGCAACGCTCGTAGCTTGCGCGTGCAGGCGGAAAGTGCCGTGATAAAACAACCAAACGAGCCTCCACACCGGCAGGGGACTTTTTCCGCGCCCTGAGCGCTTCCCTTCCATTGAGCGCCCAGAACGCTAACTCGGGGTGCATCTCCCGAATCGGCGGCCGCGCGGCGTCACCGCGCAGAAACCGGTCGACTTCGTCGATCTTGGGCGCGATATTCCAGCTTTGCATGGAAATCTTCCGGCCATGCTCCCGTTGATTCGCCTGGCAGGCTGATTCGTAGGTTGGGGCGGCGAGGGCCGCCCGGCCGGGCGGGGAAAAGACGGTCGAACCCCGCGGCGCGATTGCGCGTCTCGCCAACGCATCGCACTCACGCCCGGCCTGTCCGGGCAAGGGAAGACCGATCGGCATGTCGACCAGCACCAGGCTCGCTTCGCCCAAAGCGGAGATCAAACGACGAAATGACCGTTCAAGTACAAACGAACAATTACCGGTATCGTCTATCGCCGCACACAGCCACCCGGCGCGGCAGCCATCCACGCCCACTGCGGCCCCGTCAGTCTGATCCAAGGCCAAGAAGGTCCCGGTAGATGGCGGAATTTTGCTCGTCAAACACGCAGAAAATTACGCGGCGTGGGAATTCATGGCCGCCCAGGAAAGCCCGAACCACATCGAACGCAATCTGCGCAGCTTCCCTCTTGGGATACCCATAAACACCGGTACTGATGTTCGGGAACGCGATGCTGTCCAGGCGTTTGCCCGCGACCAGCGCCAGGCTTTCCCGGTAACAGGAGGCCAGCTGAGTAGCCTCGCCCTCGTTGCCTCCGCGGTAAACCGGCCCCACCGTGTGGACCACCCAGGACGCGCCCAGTCGATGGCCTTTCGTGATTTTCGCCTGCCCGGTCTCGCAACCACCCAGCGAGCGGCACTCTGCAAGCAAACCGGGCCCGGCGGCACGGTGGATGGCGCCGTCGACGCCGCCACCCCCCAGCAGCGAGCGGTTCGCGGCGTTTACGATCGCATCCACGTCAAGCCGGGTAATGTCGCCGCAAATCAATTCGATCCTGTCCATGAAACTCATAATGCAATGCGCTAATCTACACCGTCAAACTTCGCCGCAGACCTTAATGTCGTGATCCGGAAATCGAAAATCGCCGTACTCGCACTGGTGGCCTCCCTGGCAGCCGGTTGCGCTGCGGGCCTTGGTTACAATCAACTCGACTGGCTGATCCCCTGGTACGTTGACGGCTACGTGGACCTCAGCGGCGAACAGCGGGACACCCTGCGGGACCATCTCGAGCCGCGGCTGGAATGGCACCGCGAGGAGGAGTTGGCGCGTTACGTCGCACTGCTCGACGGCATCGAAAATGACCTTTCCGGTCCGGTCGAACCGCTCACCGTTCAGGGTTGGGCGCAGGAGATCATCGACGCGGCCGTGCGCGTGGAGCGCAACATGATCTCCGTAGGCCTGGCATTTGGCGAGGACATGAGCGATGAACAGATGCAGGAGTTCGTCGACAGCCTCTGGGAGCGTCAAAGTGAGTACGAGCAAGAGTTTCTCGATCGCAGCGACGCCCGCTACGCAGAAGACGATTACGACAAGTTGAAAGGCCTGCTGACGCGATTCATGGGACGCCTTTCATCCACCCAGAAGGAAGCTTTGCGGGAAGCGTCGCGCGATCTCGAACGCTTCGACAGGGCCTGGCTCGACGAGCGCCGCGGCTGGCTGCACACGCTCGAACCCTTGCTTCTGGACCGGGCCGATGATTGGCAGCAAACCGCGATGGTGGCCTACGAATCACGGCTCCGGGAACGCACGCCGGAATACCACGCGTCGCTTGACCACAACCTTTCGCGAATCAGCGCGGCATTTGCCATAGTCGTTGGCCAGATGACCCCCAGGCAGCACAAGAAGGCGCGTGCCGAACTGGATGACCTGCGCGATACGCTGCGTGATCTCATGCGGCACGAAACCGCCGCCCTACCCCCCTGTGGGCGCAGCCAACCCGAAACGACAACGAGGAAAATGGAATGCAGGTTCTGGGCATAGACGTAGGTGGCAGCGGCATCAAGGGTGCGCTGGTCGACCTGGAGAGCGGCGAACTCTTGTGCGACCGGGTACGGCTGAAGACCCCCGGGTCATTCGACATCGACAAGGTTACGGCGAGCATCGCCCGCCTGATCTGCCGCTTCGACTACGAGGGTCCCGTCGGGGTGGGTTTTCCCGCCGCCGTCGCGAACGGCCACGTACTCACGCCTCCGACCGCCCACCATGTACCCGGCTGGGTCGGCCAATCCATTTCAAAACGCTTTTCGAAAGCGGCCGGATGCGAGGTGACCGTTCTGAACGACGCGGATGCCGCCGGGTTGGCAGAGATGCGGTTTGGTGCGGGCCGCGATGTGAACGGCGTGGTCATCACCGTGACGCTGGGCACCGGCGTGGGCGGAGGCATGTTCATGGACAGCCAACTGGTGCCTAACCTCGAAGTGGGTAAGCTGTACCTCCCAGGCCACCGCGAAGTCGTCGAACAATACGTCGCAAGCCGCATTCGTAAGGAGGCCAACCTGGCGTGGGAGGAATACGGATCGAGGCTCAACGAATTCTGCCTGCACGTCGAACACCTTTTCTCCCCACAGCTGATCATCATCGGCGGCGGCATCAGTCAGCGGCACAAGAGGTTTCTGCCCCTGGTGAAACTCAAGCGCTCGCGCGTGGTGCCCGCCCAGATGCGGAACGAGGCCGGGATTACAGGCGCCGCTGCCTGGGCGAGCTATTCTGGATAGGTCCGATTCGGTAAGAGCCCCCTCAAGGAGAGTCCCACTCGGGCCCCTGTAGCATCCTCTGGACTTCGTTACGCAATTGCGCGTAGCGTTCGGCATCCCCTTCCAGGCGCGCGGCCACGCGTGGGTCCTGGTAAATCGGTGCAAAAACGGCATAAAGCGGCTGGCGATGGCGATCCAGGTTGTTTGCCAGGGGCTCGTTCAGCTCGTACTCGAGATAGTGTTCCACCGCTTTATCGTTCTGGCCCATCATCAGGTAGTTCCAGGTATGGTTCGGATCAGCGGGATCCTCGGCCCACGGGAAGCCCAGGGAGTCGAGGTGATCGCGCAAGCGGATCCAGGCCTGCTCCCGGGTCTCGTGCGATGCAAAGCCCGACATCGCCGCGGTCGACGCCCAGGTCAATATGAAGCCATGCAGGTCTGGCGGCAGTGAATCGTCGTTCCCGATGTCCGGGCGAATCGAGAGGAAGAACTCGTAGGCCTCCCTGCCCCGGCCCTCACTCAGCATCAGGTCGACGTAATGAAACACGGCCCGCCCGAAGGCATCCCTGCGATTTTCGATCTGGTCGGCAATCACTCCAGCCGCCAGTTCGATCGCGCGCTGGGGCTCGTCGCGCGCCAGCGCGCGGTCGATTTCGAGGCTGCGCGCCATCGCCGACCCCGGCGCCAGGGCCTGCACTCGGTCACGCCAGTAATCGCCCTCTTCCGGCAATCTGAGCTGGTAAAGATCAAGCGCGATGTTGGCTGCCAGTTCATGGTCCTGCGGGTCGACCTCGCTGGCCCGGCGCGTCCAGTTGAGCGCGGCAGGCAGGTTATCCGCTTCCTCTTCGAGCTGGGTGATCGTGCTGTAGCTGTTCGGGTTGTTTGGAGCGAGTTCCAGGCTTCGCTCCATGGCAACCCGTGCCTCATCGAGGCGGTCCGCCAGCACGTAGATTCTGCCCAGGGCCCGGTAAAGTTCCGGTTCCAGCGGATCGACCATGAGACCGTCCTTCAGCACGCGGATCGCTTTATCCTCATCTCGAGAAAACCAGGCGAGGGTCTGAGCCAGCGCGATTCGAATCTCGGGCTCGGAAGGAAGCTGCTGCACCAGTCCTTGCAATTCCTCCAGTTTGCGCTCCATTTCATCGGCCGCGCGGGATCCGTCAAAGATCATCAGGTCGAGCGTCAATTCGAATCCGCGCGCCAGCAGGCTGTCCGGGGCTTTGTCCAGCACCTGGCCGATCAACGGATCGACCGCAGCCCGAACCTCGTCCTCTGCAGTCAGCCCCGTGGTGAACTTCAGCAGGTGATTGCGCACCAAGGCGAGACGCGCATCGGTGAACTCCGTATCGCGAGCCAGCGCCTGCTTGAAGTGATTTTCCGCAGCATCGAGGCTGGCATAGGAATAGATCGCCTGCTGCTCCAGGCCCTTCAGATAGCTGTCGTATGCCGACAGATCGGTGGTATCGACAACGTGCCTGTCCAAAACGGCCGTGCCAAGCAACGAGCTGCCCAGGGCGTTCGCCACGTCTGCCGCGATCTCGTCCTGAATGGCAAAAATATCCTCCAGGGGCCTCGTGTAGTTCTGCGACCAGACGTGAAATCCGTCATCCGCCCTGATCAGCTGTGCGGTCACCCGCACCCTTTCGTCGGCTTTCTGCACGCTACCCTCGAGCACGTGCGCAACGCCCAGGGTGTCGGCGATTTCGGTGATACTCGATTCTTTTTCCTTGAAGGCGAAGGAAGACGTCCGGGCCGCGACCTGCAGGCCGGGCAATTGCGACAGCATGTGCAGCAGGGTTTCTGTCAATCCATCCGAGAAATATTCATTGTCTTTGTCGCCGCTCATGTTGATAAACGGCAAAACGGCCACGGATGTCGGAGCCGCGCCCTGGCCTGCTTCCTGCGCGGACTGGGGGCTCCCGACGGGCGCCTCGACACGGTTCTGCAAGATGAACTTGTCGAGCAGCAGGTAACCCACGGCGATGGCCAGTGCGACGATAATAAACCGGTCCAGCTTGCGGCCGGTCTGCGGCGTAATCGACTCGCTTCGATCGACCTCCGATTCCCGCATGATGCCCTCGGGTGTCAGTTCGAACGCCCAGGCCAGTAACAGGGCGACAAAAAAGCCCACCACCAGCGCTAGAAGGATGGCTTTTGCTCCCCATGCAGGCAGTTCGAGAATCTCGCCCACCACGTCCAGGAGTTGCAGAATGACCCATGCCGCTACCGCGTAAGCGGCACCGACGCGGAATACGTTTCGACGCTTCAGCTCCTGGAAAAAACTCATGGACCCGTCCAGCTCTCCTGCGGTTCGACCGCCATTCTGCCACATGCAACCTGGGCCGAGTGGAAGATTGATTGCGCCGGACCGCAGCGAGCGCGCAGTACCGACCTTGTTAAATTTCTCAAATAAAACGCAAAATCAATCACATGCACAATATTGCTTGATTTTACTGTATACTCGCATGAAGCCGAATTCAGAGGTGGGCTTTTCGCTACCAGCAGTTCACGGGGTCTGGACTCGGCTTACGGGCAAATTAATGGACATCAATACGATGCGGCAAAGGAGCGTGCCAATCACGAGCGTCATTGATTGTTTCACCACCGAGGGCCTCTCGCCCTGCGTCTTTCCTGTCTTCGATTTTCCCCAGAATTCTGCCCGTTTCCTTGCTGCTGGCCTGATCGGTCCGAAGCCGGGTGCTCTGACAATTATTCACCATCACAACGATAAGGGGGCGCCGGAGAGAGGAATGCGACATGGAACGTACAGTCAATCACCACGCCCGAGGCCTGACGGCCATCGAACTGCTCATCGTACTCAGTATCATCGCCATGCTCGCCGTGTTTGGCGTGCCCATGCTGCAGGCAACCGCCTGGAAATCCGAGCTGAACGAGGCGGCCGACATCACTGAGAAAACCGTCAGCAAAGCACGCACCATGGCGCGGCTCTACAAAACCGAGGTGGTCGTGCGAATCGAGGAAATCGAAGATCAAGCACCGACGATAATACTGTCGATGCCTCGCAACGGCCAGGGCACGGACGTGGGCGAAATCAGCGAAAAAACGCAGTTTTCGAATGCCGTCCGCCTTCAGAACGGCCGACTGATGATGGAATTCGACGCCCGCGGCGAAATCGATTTTCCGACCACGCTGTTGTTGGTGTCCGCGAATGATCCAGGCGACGTGCTCAAACTGGTGATCGAATGACGCTGCCGACCCACACGATGCGGTATACCGCAGAGAGCATCGCACGGTGAGCGGCACCGTCACCTGGGAGTTTTCCATCCAGGGCAAACCGAACGGGCGCACGCTGCTGTTCATCCACGGCTGGCCGGACGACCCGAGCCTTTGGGATTCACAGGTCGCAGCATTGGCCCCCGATTTTCGATGCGTGAGCGTCACGCTGCCGAACTTCGGACCAACCGCCGTCAAGCCGGGTGGTTTCGATTTTCCGGAACTCGTGGAGCAACTGGCGAACACGATTGCCCGGGCGAGCCCCGACGGGCCGGTGGGCCTCGTCACGCACGACTGGGGGGCCTATATCGGTTACATGTTAGAGAAAGAACGTCCCGATCTAGTCGACAGGATGGCGTCTCTCGACATTGGCGGGCATCTCAAGCCGGAGGGTTTGAAGTCGTCCATGATGATCATGGGTTACCAGTGGGCTCTCATCGGGGGCTGGCTGGTGGGCGGAATCCTGCCCCCTCTCGGCAACCTGATGTCCCGCGGTGTGGGAAAAGTGGTTCGCGTGCCGTCCCGTCAACGCGGGAAGATCCTCTCTCGCTACAGCTACCCCTATTTTTACCTGTGGCGAAACATGCTTCTGCCCTGGAGGAAATCCAAACTGCTGGGGCGCTACACGCCGCGCTGCCCGATTCTGTACCTGTGGGGAAACCGCAAGCCGCTGATGTTCCATTCGGACCGCTGGCTTAAGATCGTCGAAGACTCAGGAGGAAAAGCCATCGGAATCGACGGCGCCGGGCATTGGTTGATGGAGACCCATGCGCCCGAAGTCACCAAGCACATCTCGGACTGGTTCGGAGGCGAAGCCGACTGATCGCCGGATTCATCGCACGCGTTGAAGGGCGGTACGAGGCAAGATCGATTATTTTTTCATCGCCACGCCCGGCAGGGCCGCGAGTTCCTCTATTCTTCTCCGGGTCGCTTCTCTGCCTTCGGCAACCGACTCCTCGCCTCGGTCAAAATCCATCAGGCCAATGTGGCTTAGCTTCGGGGTGATGTGGATGTCCGGCGGCTCGCCGGCCATCCGCGAGCGGGTGATGCGGTCCTGCATGATGTCGATGGATCCCGCCATCACGTCGAACAGGCCCGGGTCGGGGCTTTCCTTTTTTCGAAGCGAGGAAATATACGAATCGAGACTAACCCCGATGCCGGTCTTCAAGCGCGATGACCAGCTGCCCAAGACCTCGTCCGAGTCGTCTTCTTCGGCGTGCCGGCGCTCGCTGTCCTGGACGTCCCCGTCATCCTCGTTGTGGTCCTCGTCGTGCAGGAAAAAATGTCGCCCGATGATATCGCCATTCAGGTTCACGGCGATGACGATGTCGCCGCCCAGGGCGCGCGCAAGCGACACCGGCACAGGATTGACGAGGCCACCGTCAACGAGCAATTGCCCGTCATCGGCACGGGTAGGAGCAAACATGCCCGGAAGAGCGATCGAGGCGCGGCAGGCTTCCAAAAGGGAACCCTCTCGCAGCCAGACCTCGCGACCACTGCCGAGCTCGGTCGCGACACAGGCGTAGGGAATGTCGAGATCCTCGATCGCGGGATCTCCGATCTGCTGCTCGATGGCGCCCATCAGTGACTTGCCTTGCAGGAACCCTCCGCCCGACATTTTCAGGTCTAGCAGCCGGATGATATCGACCCGGCGCAGGCCTTGAATCCAGGTTTCGAAGCGATCCAGGTTATCAGAAGCGTATGCGCCCCCTACGACCGCCCCGACCGAGGAACCGACAACGAGATCCGGTTTGATGCCGAGTTCCTCAAGCTCCCGGATCACCCCGATGTGGGCCCAACCACGAGCCGCGCCGGAACCCAGCACGAGAGCGATCTTTGGAACGGGCTTGGCTCGCGACGTTTTTCTGGCAACCTCGGTCATGCGATTTTTCCCGGACGGACGTGATTCGCGGCCTGTCTATGCCTTAAAATTCGGCACTAAGCGCCATCGACGACCGGCTTTGGGCCATCGATGGCGCTTGTTGATACGAGTCGGTTACGGCTGGTCGGCCGGAACTTCCTGTAATTGCAGCGCCATTGCTTCGGTGAAACTGACGACCACCACGTCGCCTACCGCTGCCCGTTTCAGGTTTTCGGGGTCGCGAGCGGTGTATTCCTCGATACCGCTTTCCCACCTGAGCTTGAACGTACCGGCTTCCTGGTTGATTTCGTGCACGATGGCGGTGGTAATCTGCATTTCGGCGGCCATCACACCAGGTTGCTCGCTGTCCGGTGCCCGCGCGGTGGTCATCAGGCTACCGCTGCCCGGTTCCGCATTTTCAGCCGCAAGTACTTCGATGTCGAGGCTCTGCACGAACTCGGCCATCACCGTATCGCCAACCTCGACTTCATCCAGGCGCTTGGCCTGCTCACCCAATTCGAGGGTGCGTTCCCGCCCTTGTGGCCCCTTGAGCGTGACCGTGAAATTTTCGCGGTCCACCGCGACCACCTGCGCCGTCATCTGCACGGTCTGGGTGGATGAAACGTGGGGCTTTTCAACAGCGGCTTCCTGCGCGAATGCGGGGATACTGGCCCAAAGCAGGGCGAAAGCGACGATTAAAATTTTCTTCATGGTGTGTTTCCTTGGGGTTTACATGTGTGGACTTCGGCGACATTGTGCCACAGTCCGACGCTGACCAATAAACTTGTCTCCCCCGCTCCAACCGTGCTGTAATCGCTCGCTGACTGCCGCCAGGATCGAGTGGAAAAAACTATGAGCCCATCAACGCCCGACGCTCCCACCCAAAAACGCCGCCTGACCGACCGCTTTCTCGATGTCGTCGAGCGGGTGGGCAACGCCCTGCCGGACCCGACCACGCTGTTTGCGCTCTCCGCGTTGGCCGTCATCGTGCTCTCCGGCATTGCGGCCCAGTTCGACCTTTCGGTGGCTCACCCGACCACCGGCGAGGTGATCGAACCCGTCAGTCTGTTGTCGGTCGACGGAATTCACCGCATCCTGACGGGACTGGTTACCAACTTCACCAGCTTTGCGCCGCTGGGCACGGTTTTGGTGGCGATGATCGGTATTGGCGTGGCCGAGGTCTCGGGACTGATCGGCGCGGTCATGCGTTTGCTGGTGCTGAATTCCCCGCGCGCCCTGCTGACGCCGGTTGTCGTGTTCTGCGGCGTCCTGTCCAACGCCGCCAGCGAGGTGGGTTACGTTCTTCTCGTGCCGCTGGCCGCGTTGATCTTCAAGGCCGCGGGTCGCCATCCGGTGCTCGGCTTGGCCGCCGCCTTCGCCGGGGTTTCCGGCGGATACAGTGCGAATTTCGTTCTCGGCACCATCGACCCGCTGCTGGCCGGCCTGTCTCAGGAAGCCGCGCGCATCATCGACCCGAGCTACGTGGTCAGCCCGGCCGCCAACTACTACTTCATGTTTGTCTCAACCTTCCTGATCACCGGACTGGGCTGGTGGGTGACCGAGAAGCTGGTCTCTCCCCGCCTGGCTGCGGTTGATAACCACGCGGTAAGCGACGAGGAAAGTGACGAGGCGAAGGAAGCGATCAAGCCGCTGGCGGCTGAAGAAAAACGCGGGCTGCTGTACGCGCTTATCGCGTTTCTGGTATTCACCGGCCTGCTGTTGTGGGGCCTGCTGCCGGGCGACGGTTTTCTGCGCGACCCCGAAACGGGCGGCGTGCTGCACTCACCCTTCCTCAAGGGCATCGTGGCCATCATCTTCTTTTACGGTGTGGGGCTGGGCACGGCCTACGGCGTGGGTGCCGGCACCGTGCGCAGCGACCGCGACGTGATCGCGGGAATGAGCCAGCAGATGTCCACCCTGGGCGGCTACATGGTCCTGGTGTTCTTTGCCGCCCAGTTCGTGGCCTTTTTCAACTGGACCAACCTGGGGCTCATTTTCGCCGTCGAAGGGGCGCAGGTGCTCAAGTCGGCCGGTCTGCACCAGGTACCGCTGTTGCTGAGCTTCATCCTGCTCTCGGCCATGATCAACCTGGTGATGGGTTCCGCCTCGGCCAAGTGGGCGCTGATGGCGCCGGTGTTCATCCCGATGTTCATGCTGTTGAGCTACCCGCCCGAGCTCATCCAGATCGCCTACCGCGTGGGTGACTCGGTGACCAACGTGATATCGCCGATGATGAGCTACTTCGCGTTGATCATCGCCTTCGTGCAGCGCTACGTGTCCAAGGCGGGCATCGGAACCCTGGTCTCGCTGATGCTGCCGTACTCCATCACCTTCCTGATCGGCTGGTCGATCATGTTCGTGATCTGGCTGATGATGGGTTGGCCCGTGGGGCCGGGCGCGCCGGTTACGCTGGCCATGCCCGCCGGCGGTTGAGCCGCGCGCGCCAATCAGCCCGCCCGACTGCTGTCGCTCGTGATACTCTGAAAGTATCGGAATAAGCTACTTTTCGAGGGCAATATGGGGCAGACACGAGAGCTGGTGGCTACATTGAAGGCCGCGCTCAAGGCTCAGGGAAAAACGTACGCCGATGTCGCCAGGGCGCTGGATCTGACCGAAGCCAGCGTCAAGCGCATCTTTTCACAACAGAACTTCTCGCTGCACCGGCTGGACCGCGTGTGCCAGATGCTGGGGATGGACATCAGCGATCTCGTGCAGCTGATGAACGAACGACGTCAACAGCTGCAGCAACTGACCTGGGAGCAGGAAGAAGAACTCACGGCCGATGTGACCCTGATGCTGGTCGCCGTGTGTGTTCTGAACCGCTGGACCCTGGACGAGATTCTCGATTACTACCGCATAAGCGAGCACGAATGCATCCGTCACCTGGCGCGCCTCGACCGCCTTAAGCTGATCGAGCTGTTACCCAAAAACAGGATACGACTCCTGGTGGCGCCGAATTTCAGCTGGATCGACGACGGGCCAATCCAGCATTTCTTCCAGAAAAAAATCGGCCAGGAATTCTTCCACACGCGCTTCAACCGCGACGACGAATGCCTGGTCGTGCTGAACGGTATGCTCTCATCACAAAGTAACGGTGAAATGCAACGCAAGCTCCGGCGCCTGGCCAGCGAGTTCGACTCGCTGAACAATGACGATGCAGCGCTGGACCTCGACCAACGCCAGGGCGCGACGCTGGTGCTGGCCCTGCGCGACTGGCGTTACGGCCTGTTTCGGCCCATCATACGACCATAAAGTATTATATATAGATACTATTAAGTGCATGTAAAGCGACTATTGCAATTTTAGTTGCTTATATAGATACATCTTCCCAGCATAGAGGTGAGAGCAACGCGCGTCCGAGCGACGTTGCGAACCCACCACCCACCGGGAGGAAGCATCATGAAAACCCTGCGTATGCTCGTTTGCGGTTTCGCAACCGCCATAACACTCAGCCTGATCAGCCAGGTCGCATTCGCGGCAGGGCTGCTGGCCCCCGCGAACAGCGACTTGCCGCCACTGGATATCCGTGAACACCACGTGGAAGTCGTCATCGAAGACGGCTACGCCATCACTACGGTGCTCCAGGTATTCGACAACCCACACGACCAGGACCTGGAAGCCGTCTATTCATTTCCCGTTCCCGAAAAAGCCGCGGTGGGCGAATTCACGTTCTGGATCGACGGCGAAGCCGTTACCGGCGAAGTACTGGAAAAGCAGCGCGCCCGTGAAATTTACGAAGAGGAAAAGCAGGCCGGCCGGGACGCCGCCCTCACCGAACAGGATTCGTACCGGACGTTTGATATCGCGGTGCACCCGGTACGCGCCCGTCAGGACGCCACCGTTCGGCTGACCTACATTCAACCGGTGCACGTCGATACGTCTATCGGCCGTTACGTTTACCCGCTCGAGGACGGCGGGGTGGACGAAGAAAGGCTGTCTTTTTGGACCTACAACGACGCCGTCACCGAATCCTTCAGCTTCAGGCTCATTTTCCGGTCGTCCTGGCCGGTCGATGAGTTCCGCCTGCCCCAACATCCGCAGGCCCACATCGTGCAGACCGCCGAGAACGAATGGCAGGTGGAATTGCTGAATGAGACCGCCGGGTCGCAGGAGGATCGCGAAGAGGGCGCTGAGCCGACCAGTGGCAGCATCGTACACCGACTCGACCAGGACATCGTGGTGTACTGGCGACAGGCCCAGGGCCTGCCGGCCTCGGTCGAATTGCTCGCGTACAAGGAAGACCCGCAGGGCCGGGGTACCTTCATGATGACCATCACGCCGGGTGACGATCTCGCGCCGATCAGCGGGGGTCGCGACTGGATCTTCGTACTCGACTACTCGGGTTCCATGGAAGGGAAATACGCCAGCCTGGTCGAAGGCGTTGGTCGCGGGCTGGAACGACTGAATCCCGACGATCGCTTTCGCATCGTGCTGTTCAACAACCGCGCACGCGAAATCACGTCGGGTTTCGTCGCCGCCACGCCGGAAAACGTGGACCACTACATGGAGGCGCTGTTGAGCGAACATCCCGACAACGGCACCAACCTATATGCCGGCCTGAAACGGGGGTTGGACGCGCTCGATGCGGACCGCAGCAGCGCGTTGGTCCTGGTAACCGACGGCGTTGCAAATGTCGGGTACACCGAACGCCGCGACTTCCTCGATCTGCTAGAGCAACACGATGTGCGGCTGTTCACTTTCATCATGGGCAACAGCGCCAACCGGCCCTTGCTCGAGGGGATGGCGCACGTGTCCAACGGCTTCGCGATGAACATTTCCAACGGAGACGATATCGCGGGCAAGCTGATGGAAGCCGCCTCGAAAGTCAGCCACCAGGCGTTCCACGACATCGACGTTCGAATCATGGGCGTAAAAACCGCCGACCTGACACCCGAGCGCATCGGCAGTCTCTACCGCGGGCAGCAATTGATCGTGTTCGGTCATTACTGGGGATCCGGACAGGCCCGGGTGATCGTCGACGGGCGAGTCTCGGGCGAAGGGCGTTCCTACAGCACCGAGTTCGTTTTTCCTGAGACGGTCACCCGCAATCCTGAAGTCGAACGGCTCTGGGCATTCGCCAAGATCGAAGACCTGCAAAACCGCCTGGACTACTTCGGCGAAGGCGCCGACCTGGAACAGGCGATCACCGATCTGGCCGTCGAGCATGGCCTCGTGACCGAGTACACCTCGATGATCGTGCTGCAAAAGGACCGCTACGACGCCCTCGGCATCAAGCGTTTGAATGAAAAGCGCGTCGAAAAGGAACAACTGGCGCGCCAGCAACGCGCGGTGCAGGCCGTGCGCAGCAACCGCGTGGACCAGGGCCAGCCGATGTACGGCAACCAACGGCCGAGCCATAACAACGGTGGCGGTGCGCTGGGGCCCTGGCTGGTTCTGTTGCTGCTCCCCCTGTTGGTCCGGCGCCTTGTCGCCGACCGATCCGCTTGCTGATCTTAACGGGGCGGCCCTCGGGCCGCCCCCCTTTTTTTTCGGAAAAGATCATGATTCATCGAAGCCCGATCCCCAAACTGACCTTCCTGCTGGTCCTGGTCGTGACCGGCCTGCACGCGCTGGTTCCCGACCGGGCCAACCTTTATTTCGGACTCACTGAAATCCTTGACGGCGAGCACTGGCGCGCGGTCAGCGGTCACTTTGTGCATGTCGACGGAAATCATCTGGGCTGGAACGTCCTCGGCCTGGCCGTATTGGGCTGGCTGATTGAGCGTCACTCGCCGGCGCTGCTTGCGGGCGCCCTCATCGCCGGCGTGATCGCGGTCAATGTGCTGTTGATCGCACCCTGGACCGGACTTGATTACTACTGCGGGCTTTCAGGGGCGCTCAATGCATTGCTCGTCGTGGCGCTGTGGCTCGAATGGCGGGCCTCACCATCGCCATGGATCGCGGCCGTGGCGGCGGCATGCCTCGCCAAGGTGGCTCTCGAAATCCTCACGGGCAACGCCGTGTTCTCCGATATCGGCTGGCCACCCTTTGCCTGGTCTCACCTGGCCGGGATGGCGGGCGGAATCGTCCTGTTGGCGGTTTGGTGGTCATCGTTACCCCGCCCCCAGCGATGCAAGCCGTCGCCGGAGGATGTATAAACAAAAGATGGCAGACGTCTTTATCGGCTACGCACGACGCAACCGCGACACGATCGAGCAACTGGCGAGCGCCCTGGAGGCGGCCGGGTACTCGGTATGGTGGGACCGCAACATCATCGGCGGGTCCGAATTCTCGCGCGATATCGAGCGCGAACTGGACGCGGCCAAAGTGGCGGTAATCGCCTGGTCTGAAGACGCCAGCGATTCCCCCTGGGTCAAGGACGAAGCCGCGTTTGCCCGCGACCAGGGCAAGCTTCTGCCCATTTCCCTGGACAGCGGAATACCGCCGATGGGGTTTCGGCAGTACCAGTCAGTGGATTTCTCGAACTGGAACGGCAGGCCCAGCCAGCCGGTCATGGAAGACCTGATTCGCGCGGTCGAGTCGCTACTTGAAAGGGGCGAATCGCCGCCGCTTGCACCAACGACTGCTGCATCTCCTAATCGACCGCTGAGTAAGCGCCAGGGCCTGGTCGCTGTCGCCGTGTTGGCAATTTTGGCCGTCATCTTGGCCTACCAATTCAAGGACGACGGTGATGAGCCACCGGCGGGCTCTGAGCGTGTCGACACCGAGCAACAAGCCATCGGCGTGCAAAACGAAAGCGAACCCCGTATCGCGGTGTCCACCATCCGGGTTCGAAACACCGAACCGGCACTGCAGGACCTCGCCGCGACCCTGGCCGAGGACATCTCCAGCGGCCTTTCCCGCTTTTCCTACCTGCTTGTTTCCGCCCCCGGCTCGGAGCCGCCCGATGCAAATACTGGCTACGTCTTGAACAGCACCCTGCAAAAAGCCAGCGGCAGGCTGCGGCTGAGCACCCAATTGATCGACCGAACCAACGGCCAGCAAGTCTGGGGCAACTCCTTCGAGCACGCCTGGGACGAGGCCGACCTGCTCGGCATCCAGGACGACCTGACCGACCGCGTTGTCGCCTCGGTGGCAGATCCTTACGGGGCCTTGATGCGCGACCTGTCGCGAGGCGTGGAGCAAAAGGCCATCGAAGACATGAGCCCGTACGACGTGATCCTTAGGTATTTCATTTTTCGACAGCGCGTATCGGCGCAAGACCACCTGGAAACGCGCAACGCGCTCGAACACAGCGTGAAGATTGCCCCCGGAAACGCCCACCTCTGGGCCGCGCTGGCCGTCGTCTATGCCGAGGAATACAAGCACGATTACAACCCGCGACCGGACTCCCTGGACCGGGCGCTGGCCACGGCTCATAAGGCCGTGTCACTGAAGCCCGACAGCGCCTCGGCCCAATTTGCGCTCGCCGAAGTCCACTTTTTCCGCCAGGAGGTCGGTCCGTTCCGGGCGGCTGCCGAACGGGCCATCGCGCTCAACCCCCGCGACTCCGACGCGATGGCCTTTATCGGCATCATGACCGCCTATACCGGCGATTGGCAGCGCGGACGGGAACTGTCCTCTCGCGCCCGGGCGATCAACCCGAACCACCCCGGCTGGTACCTGTTCGGGGATATATTCGAAGAGTACCTGCTCGGAAACTATGCACAGGCACTGACCCTGGCGGAACGCGTCAACCTGCCCGGCTACTTCGCCGATCCCTACTGCCGCGCCATCGCCCACGCGCGACTGGGTAACGAAGAAGAGGCCGCCAAGGCCCTCGACGAATTTCTGGCGCTGTGGCCCGACGTCACGCTGCAGTACATGCGCAATCAGCACCTGAACAAGTGGTTTTATGCCGTGCCCGATCTGATCGAGCAGATCATGGTGGGTGTGCAGATGGCGGGACTGGAATAGGAAGCAGGACCCGCCCGCTTCGATCAGTCGATGCGGGCCAGCAACTCCTGGAACCGCGGCATTTCGCGCAGGGAATCGAGGTCGCTGTCCGTCTCGATCCATGCCTTGTCGCCCCATCCCTTGTCCACGGCGCGCTCGAGCATGTCGATGGAGCGATCCTTGTCTCCCGCGTGGGCGTAGAAGCAAGCCACGTTGTACAGCACGACGGGCTCGTCGTTGCCCTGCGCCAGTGCTCGATCAGCAAGTTCGCTGCCTTTCTCGAACTCGCCGACGCAACACAAGTTCTGTGCGCAGATGTAAAGCGCGCGCGTATCGTGCGGGTTCATTTCCAAGTGCTGCTGCAGGGTGCTCAGGGCGTCCAGCCGCACCTTCATCTCGTCGTGCTTGCGGCCCAGCGAAGCGTAGGCCTGCGCCATGAACAGCGGCGCCTGGTAGTCGGCCGAATTGACCTCTATCGCGTTGCGGTAATGTTCGATCGCCGCTTCGAAATCACCTTTCGACGCGCTGGCCAGGCCCGAGTAGTAATGCGCCTCCCAGAGCTTCGGGTTGAGGCGAATCGCCTCACGAAATTCCTCGTGAGCGGCCTCGTACTGCTCGCTGATGAACAGTGAAAGACCACGCGAGGCATGCGCTTCGGACGAATCCGGGTCGAGTTCGATCGCTTTCTTGCTGGCCTTTTCCGCCTTGGCGGCGTTCTCCGCCGAGGCGTCGGCGTAACGGTACAGATGCGCGTAGGCGTCGGCCATGCCGGCGTAGGCCAACGCGTACTTGTCGTCCACCTCGATCGCCTGCTGGTACATGGTAATGGCGTGCTCGTAATCGCGTCGCGACATCGAGTACATAAAACTGCGCCCGCGCAGGTAGTGGTCGTAAGCCTTGGCGTCAGAGGTGGCCACGAACTGAATCGAACGGCGCTCCTGCGGAGTCAGGGTCATCTGCAGTGCATCCACGATGCTCTGCGCGATGTCGTCCTGGATGGCGAACACGTCCTTGAATTCCCGGTCGTAGGTTTCCGACCAAAGGTGGGTGTCGGTTTTCGCATCGATCAGCTGCGCGGTGATACGGACCCGCCCGGCGGCCTGGCGCACGCTCCCTTCGAGTACGGTCGCCACACCCAATTCGGCGGCCACCGTCGGGATGTTGGCTTCCTTGCCCTTGAAGGTGAACGACGAGGTTCGCGAGGCGACCTTGAGCTGCGGCAGCTTGACCAGCAGGTTGAGGATTTCCTCGGCGATACCGTCACTGAAATACTCGTTTTCCCGGTCGCCGCTCATGTTGACGAAGGGCAACACCGCGATCGAGCGGTCGTCGGCATCGGACCGCTTGGCCGGCTCGGTTGCCTCCGCCGGCTCGACAACCCCTGCAGTTTCCGCGCTGCCCGCCGCTTCGGCCGGCGCGGCTTCGGCCGGCCCGGTCCGAGTGACCCCGCCGGGTCCAAGATCGAAGGCCCAGGCCATCAACACTGCGATCGGAAACCCCAGCGCGACCAGCACGATCACCAGTGTCGGCGCCCAGTCCGGCAGGTTCAAGCCGGGCAATACCGTGGCCGACACCTCGATGACGATCCAGCCGGCGATGGCGTAGAGAACGATGACCCGAATCACGCGGCGACGTCGCAGTTCTGCGAAAAATTCGTTGATGGCGCTCTCCTCTTTTCCGGCCTTTTCCGGCAGCCTTGCGGCCACCATTTTTCATTGAGAACAGAATGTACCAGAAATGCTTGAATAACAGGTAATTGAACCTTTTTTTCAGATCATGGCTCGGACTCGGCTATCTCGCCGGCCGCCACCAATTCACCTCCATAACCGAACGGGGTACCGTTAAGATCGAAGCACGGGCATTCACTCCAATCCCGGTAGATGCAGATGGTCCCTTTCAACCCCAAAACGCACGTCGGTGTTCACCCCGAGGAGACGAGGGCGACCCAAGGCCTGTCGTCGCTGGCTCAAGGCTTCTTGCCCTGCGGTCAAACCGCCATTCGCTTGCTCCTGGCCTGCCCCCGGTTGGGTAAGTCGAGCGCCGGCGAAATAGCGGATATCCTCTGCATGTCGAGCCACCCGCCCGGGTGCGCCGACGAGGTCGAGCTTCGGGGAATAAGCGGGGACGGCGTCGTCAATCCGTGCCCGAAAGGCGGCCGGTTGCTGCCTGGTCTTTCAAACCGGTCTCGAAAACAACGGCGGCCAGTTGCCTCGGAGATTTGCCCAGTCGCTCCATGAAAGCCGCCCAGCGCGGATCGTCGTGAACGGGGGCGAACTGCGGCTCGGCCACGATCAATGAAAGACCGGGGTCAGCGAACGCGACTGCATTGTCGAGCCACTGAAAAACGCCCTCGGTATCACCGCGCCACGCGTGCACGTAGGCGATATTGTAGGCCCATTCGTGCCCATACTTTTCGATCAACTGGGCCAGAACGGCGTCCGACTTGGCCGCCTCTCCCAACGAGTGGTAGACCATCGTCAGGCCAATCAGCCGGTACGGCTCGAACGGTTCACGCTCCATGGACTCCAGCGCTTCAGGGTGACGTCCCTGGGCAAGTAAGGCGATGCCGATAAACGATTGGGCGGCGCCGAGATCCGGGCTCAGCCGCAGCGCCGCGCGGTAAGCCGAAATGGCCTCTTCAGGACGCCTGGACCAACGATAGCTGTTTCCCAGGTTGGCGTAGTTGGGGGCATTAACCGGGTCCCTTCCGATGGCGTACTGACCCAACGCGATGGCCTCGTCCAGGCGTCCCAGTCCCTGCAACAAAACCACCACGTGCCGGATGATCTCGAGATCATGGGGCGCAAGCTCCAGCGCGCGCTCAAAGTGGCGTGCCGCCTCCACCAGGTCGTTGGCGTCATCCATGGCGATGAGCCCAAGGGTCGCAAAAGCGGGTGAGTATGCGGGGTCCGCATCCAGGGCTTTCCTCGCGGCCTCGCGCGCCCTGCCGTAACCGTCGTCGAAATAGCGTATCCCCCGAGAAAACTGTTTGAAATAATTGACCGCGAGTCCGTTCCAGGCCGCAGCGTAATTCGGGTCGATCGACAACGACTCCTGGTACAACTCGGACGAGCGCTGGTAGGCCTCCTCCGTGCCCGAACGGCTCAGTTGCCGGGCCTGCAGGTAGAGCGCGAAAGCTTCCGGTTTCGTATGCTGCACGGTCGGTGTTTGCTGCAGCAGTTTCACCTTCAGTTCCTGCACGACGATGGCTGCGATCTCGTCCTGGATCGCGAAGATATCGTCGATCGGGCGATCGTACTTTTGTGACCAGATATTCGCGTCGGCCTGCGCGTCGATGAGCTGGGCCGTGATCCGGACCTGATCGCCCGCCAGGCGCACCGAGCCGTCCAGCACGTGCGACACCGAAAGCTGGTCTGCGATTTCCTGCATGCCAACGTTCTTGCCCTTGAACGAGAAAGCGGACGCGCGGGAGATCACCCGCAGTTCCGGAATTCTCGACAGCAGTTCGAGCAGCTGTTCGGACATGCCGTCGGAAAAATACTCCTGCTCGGGATCGCCGCTAAGATTGATGAACGGCAGGACGACAATGGATTTTTCGCCGTAGACCCGCCCCGACGCCTCGGCCCGCCCTTTTTCCCGGGCTGCCTCGATGCGGGCTTCGTCGCGCACGGGATCGAGCAGGAACTTGTCGAAGGCGAGGTAGGTCACCCCAAGCGCCAGCAGGACGATGATCAGGCGATCCAGAAAATTGTTCGTTCGTCTTGCCAGGTCGCCGGCTCGATCCAGGTCCCGCTCGCGCTTGATGCCTTCCGGCGTGATTTCAAAAACCCAGGCGAGGGTTAGCGCAGGAACGAGCCCGATCGCCAGCGCGACGATCAGGACCAGGATGGCCTGGTCGCTGAGACCAAACGCGGGAAAAGTGATTTCCGCGAGTTGCATCAGGATCCACGACACAGCCAGGTAAGCCGCAGCCGCCCGCAAGACGTTGCGACGCCTCAGCTCAGAAATGAAGGGCAGGCTCAGACCGTCACTTCGCGGGCCCCGGGCAGTTCACGGCGGCTGGTTTCGCAGTCATGCCTTTTCCTTTTTCTGGCTCAAGCCTTGCGATCATTGTACCTATTCTTGCTTTTAATGATCCCGTGTCGTTTGGAGCCTCAGGCGCCCTGCCGCTCCGCTGCCGGCGCGACAGGATAGCGTCAATACTCGTCGTACTTGCGCGCACTTCCCCGTACCCGGTCCGCGGGGTACTTTTTTTCGTTCAATTCGATTTTCCGGTCCACCGCCGTCGGCA
>JABDPF010000038.1 GCA_013042915.1 Lysobacterales bacterium | reverse complement strand
CCGCCCACGATGAGCGGGCGTACCGGACGCAACAGCGGGAAGTGTCCGGCGCCAAAGTCGGGGCCGGCGGGCGTCAGGGTGCTGTCCACGCTGAATACCTCGAGCCCGTCGAGCGCAGCCTCGTTCAACACGGCGTGGATGGCCTCACGGTGCGCGGGATTTTGGATGCCGGCCTGGATCACCAGGGCGCCAGGCTGAAAAGCGATCAGGCCGGCCGTGGTGTTGGCACTGAAAGCTTTGCGGGAGCTCCGGACTCGAGCATGGCTGTCCAATAGTCGCTGGAGCAGGCGCGGCGCTTCCATTTGCCGCCACGGTACGAGCCAGGCCCGCGCTTCCTTCTTCGCCGGGGTTCCCCGGCTGGCGACGGGTGTCTCGGTGGTTTCCGGCATTCTCGTGACGGTGGTGAACGGCAGGTTGAAAGCCAGCGGCAGGGTCCAGGCCGAGACATCATAGAAAGTGTTGTCCTGGAACGTCGTTCGTTGCTCCATCATGGCCTCGATCAGCGCAGCCTGTTTCTGCCGAGCCGGTATCACCCAGGCATGGCCGGGCTGGAAGCGCTGCCCCGCCGCGCTGAAGACCTCTCCCAGCGGTCGCCAGGTCACCCGGTGGAGGTCGAGCACGTCAAGCAGCGCGCGGGCTCTAGCAGGATCGCCATCGTCGCCAATGATCCAGCCGTCGAACTTGCGGCTTTCCGCCCGATCCATCATGGCGCGATGGAAGCCTGACTGGTAAGCCTTCAAGCGGTCCTGCAGTTCCCACGCGCCTCGCAACGTGGAGAGGCTGACGCTCAGCTGGTTGCTGACCGCATCGCGGAAAGTTTCCAAGCCGTTCGTCGTGTTCAGCGCCTGGCCCCGGATGGCCCGCTGCTCGAACAGGATGCCCACGCTGCCGTTGATGTCGGGGTAGGTCGAACCCTTGCCGAAGTAGAAATCATCGTAAGCGTCCTCGGTGAAATAGGGTTGTCCCGATTCGTCCATGGCCTGGGCATGGTACCGGGCCAATTCTCGGGTCAACTCGAAATTTTCATCCGGGGTCAGCGGATTCTGGCGCGAAGGGACACCGGGTTGAAAAAAGAACCCGGGGTTGCGGCCGCCTTGTTCGTGGTGATCGGTCAGCACGTGCGGCAGCCAGCGGTGAAATTCAACGATACGGGCACGGGATTCGGGATGCACCAACGGCAGCCAGTCGCGGTTCAGATCGAACCAGTAATGGTTGGTGCGCGCGCTGGGCCAGTTCTGAACGTGCTGGCGGGTTACCGGGTCGCCCACGGGCTGTCGGCCGGCATTCTGGTTCGCCCAGCTCGCGAAGCGGTCAAGCCCATCCGGGTTCAGGCTGGGGTCGATCAATATGACGGTTCCCAAGAGCAGTTCGTTGACGAAGCCGGAGCGGGAGGCAGCGAGATAGTACGCGGCCAGCATGGACGCGTTGCTGCCGCTGGGCTCGTCGCCGTGCACGCTGTAGCCGAGCCAGACCACCAGCGGGCCCTCCCCTTCGAGGTGTTCTTGCCGCAGGGATTCGAGCTGATCCTGGTTGTCGCTATGGGTGATGACGACCTGCAGCAGGGGGCGGTGTTCGTGGCTGCGACCGATTTCCTTGATGCTGACGCGCGGCGAGGCATCTGCCAGTACCTGCATGTACTGCACCAGCCTATCGTGGCCAACGTGCCAGTCGCCGACTTCCCAGCCAAGTGCGGATTCGGGCGTCGGGACGGAGGGATCGAGATCGGCGTCCGCGGGGAGGTAGTCTGCCGAGCTGAGTGCCTCGAGTCGGGGCGATATTGCGAGCAGGGCCATCGCGAACAACAGGGGCAAGGGAATGAAAGAGGCGTTTTTCACGTCTTGGGCGCTCCGGGCAGGAATGACCGGTATTCTATGAGATACTGCCGCGAATTGCTTTCGGTACTCGGGCAGTCAAGCTATGACCCTGATCCAGATCCTGACACTCGCCCTGATCCAGGGCCTGACGGAATTTCTGCCGGTCTCCAGCTCGGCCCACCTGATCCTGGGCGGCAAGGCGCTCGGCTGGGCCGACCAGGGCCTGGTCTTCGATGTGGCCACGCACCTGGGAACGCTTCTCGCGGTGCTCGTCTATTTTCGCTCCGAGCTTTGGGGGATGGCGCGAGCCTGCGTGGTTCCCGCGGGCGACGGGTCCGACCAGGAACGGCGGCGCATGGTGCTGTTCCTTGCGCTGGCCAGCTTGCCGGCCCTGGCCGTGGGGTTTTTACTGCACGACTGGGTCGAAGCGTATCTTCGGGACGTCCGCATCATCGCCTGGACGACCATCGGTTTTGGCCTGCTGCTTTGGTTGGCGGATGTGCTGGGCGCAAACCGCCGGAACTTGGAAGGGATGACGTTGAAACGGGCGATGTTCATCGGCCTCGCCCAGGTCCTGGCCCTGGTGCCGGGCACGTCCCGCTCGGGCATCACGATAACCGCCGGACGGTTCCTGGGGTTCACGCCCGACACGGCGGCACGCTTTTCCTTCCTCCTGTCCATCCCGGTCATAGCGGCCGCCGGGGGCTACGGTGCTCTACGCGTGGCCACCGGTGACGCCCCCATCGACTGGATCCAGTTCGTGAGTGCATTGCTGATCGCGGCGGTGGCCGGCTGGGCCTGCATCGCGGCCTTCCTGGCCCTGCTCAAACGAGTGGGGCTGGTGCCGTTTGTCGTCTACCGCCTCCTGCTGGGCGTCGTGTTGTTGTGGTTCGTTTACTGATTGCACCTTAATGGTGCGTCTTCCAATGAGTAATGCACCATTAAGGTGCACCGATGCTATAATGGCCGTTCGTCCGAAATGTAAAACAATCCGAATGATTCGATTGTCGTTGAAAGAGCCAATATCGGGCGGTTAAAAGTCGCGAAAAGCGCTTTTCAAAGCCATCAAGGCAAATTATGGGCTTGGCATGGGTCCTGCATATAAAGAACGAACCATTTTGGAACACCCACTACAGGAAACATAGCTGATGAATACCGACAAGATTCTGAAGACGATCGAAGAGAAAAAGTACAAGTTCGTAGACCTGCGCTTTTGCGACACCTTGGGCAAGGAGCAGCACGTGACCTTGCCGGTTTCCGCAGTGGACGAGGACCTGTTCGAAGAGGGCAAGATGTTCGACGGATCCTCGATCAAGGGCTGGAAGGACATCAACGAGTCCGACATGGTCCTGATGCCGGACGTTTCGTCTGCGGTCAAGGATCCGTTCGCGGACCACAAGACGCTCATCCTTCGCTGCGACGTGCTCGAGCCGAACACGATGGAAGGCTACAACCGCTGCCCGCGCTCGCTGGCTCGGCGGGCCGAGGCCTACCTCAAGTCCAGTGGCATCGCGGACACGGCGTTCTTCGGTCCCGAACCCGAATTTTTCGTGTTCGATGACGTCCGTTACGAGACCGACATGCACGGTTGCTCTTACCGGGTGGATTCCGAGGAGGGCGCCTGGAATACCGGGGCGGAGTACGAGGGCGGTAACATCGGCCACCGGCCGGGCGTCAAGGGCGGTTACTTTCCGGTACCGCCGGTGGATTCCCTGCACGACCTGCGGTCTGAGATGTGCGCGATCATGGAAAAGATGGGTCTCGTGGTCGAGGTGCACCATCACGAGGTCGGCACGGCGGGCCAGTGCGAGATCGGCACCCGGTTCAACACCCTGGTGGCCAAGGCCGACGAACTCCTGACGATGAAATACGTGGTCCACAACGTCGCGCACATGTCCGGCAAAACGGCGACCTTCATGCCCAAACCGCTGGTCGGCGACAACGGTTCCGGCATGCACGTGCACCAGTCCATCGCCAAGGAAGGCAAAAACCTGTTTACCGGTGACGGCTACGGCGGACTCTCGCAAATGGCATTCCACTACATCGGCGGCATCTTCAAGCACGCGAAGGCGCTAAACGCTTTCGCCAACGCGTCGACCAACAGCTACAAGCGCCTGGTTCCCGGCTTCGAGGCACCGGTCATGCTGGCGTACTCCGCTCGCAACCGCTCCGCTTCCTGCCGGGTGCCTTTCGTCAACAACCCGAAGGGACGCCGCATCGAGATACGTTTCGGCGATCCGACAGCCAACGGCTACCTGATGTTTGCGGCCATGCTGATGGCCGGCCTTGACGGCATCAAGAACAAGATCGACCCGGGTGCGCCGATGGACAAGGACCTTTACGACCTGCCGCCGGAGGAGGAAGCGCAGATCCCCACCGTGTGCGCGTCACTCGACGAAGCGCTGGCTGCGCTCGACAGCGACAGGGAATTCCTGAAGGCCGGCGGTGTCTTTGATGATGACCTGATCGACGGCTACATCGCGCTTAAGATGGAAGAGGTGACGACATTCCGGATGAGTACCCATCCGGTCGAGTTCGACATGTACTACTCACTTTGATTGCCGGGTGACACCGAAACCCAACGGGTGAACGTGCCCTGGCCAAAACCGGCCCCGCCCGAGCGCGGGGCCGGCGGAACCTGATGACTGGCAAGGAGCACGCTCATGAACAAATACCTGATTCCTTTACTGTTGCTGCTGACCCTCGCGGTGCAATCACCCGGCGCGGAGGCACAGCGGGAAATCTACAAAGTGGTCAATCCGGACGGATCGGTCACCTACACGGACGAGAAGCCGTCCCCGGGTGCTGAGCCGGTGAAGCTCAAGCCACTCTCGGTGGTGAAAACCGAGAAACCCGTAACGCCGGCCACGCCCGATGCTGCAACCGAGACCGAAGCCGCGCCGACCCCGCGCGATCTTCAGCGCATGTTCAGAGACTTTGCCATTACCCAGCCACAGAACGAGGAAACATTCTGGGGATCGGGTAACCAGGTGACCATCGGCTGGGGTTCTTCCCAGAGCCCGCTCGAGGGCATGAGCGCGTTGTTGTTCGTCAACGGCGAGCCCCAGGAACAGCCGGCCGCCGGCAGTGTCATCGTGGAACTGGAACGCGGTGAGCATCGCACCCGCGCGGTGCTGCGTGATGCCGCGAACCGCAAGGTGGCCGAGACGGACACGGTGGTCTTTTTTGTGAAGCAGCACTCGGTCAATTTCAACTGATTGTCCGCGACCGGCCCCAGATGGACATCTCCCGGACACAACAGGTTGTCGACATGCTCGATACCGGCGTGGTTCGCCTGGACGGCAGCGGTGCGATCCGGGTGTTGAACAGCGCTGCCGAGCACTGCCTGATGGTCAGTCGGGACCGGGCGCTGGGCCGCGACGTGCGCGATTTACCGTCACTGCCCATCGAATTGCGGGAAGCCATCGATTCCGCCCCCCGGGACAGAGGCTACAGCCTGCGGCTGCATGAATTGCGCATGGGCCCCGGGCTGTATGACTGCACGCTGAAGCGGACTCGTGGCGGTGACCTGATGCTCGAACTGCACGACCTGGAATGGGAGCAGATGCGTTTGCGCCTGCAGCAGCGCGAAGTCCAGACGGGCATGCTGGAGCTGCTCAGCCGTAACCTGGGCCACGAAGTACGTAATCCACTGGGCGGCATTCGGGGTGCCGCGCAGATGCTAGCCGACGAGTTGGAGTCAGGCGAACTCGAAACCCTGGCGCGCCTGATCATGCGAGAATCCGACCGCATCGACGAATTGATCCAGAAATTCGGCCAGCCCGAGCTGGATCAGCAAGAAACCGACCTGTACCCGGTACTCGACGAAGCGCTCGATCTGCTCGGTATGGAATACGGCAGCGCCATTACCATTGAAAGAGACTACGATCCCAGTATCCCCCGCATCCAGGCGGACGCCAGCGCGATTCGCCAGGTCATCCTCAACCTACTGCGCAATGCCTGCCAGGCCGGGGCCGGTCAGCTGGTGTTGAAAACCCGCGTGGAATACGGCAACGCATTGCTGCAGTCGGGTAGCAGCAAGTTGATTCGTCTCGATGTCTGTGACGACGGCCCGGGTGTGCCCGAAGCGCTGCGCTCCCTGCTGTTCCTTCCCCTGGTGACAGGCCGCCGCGACGGAACCGGCCTCGGTTTGTCACTTTCCCAGCAGATCGCTGCGGCGCACGGCGGCCTGCTTACATTCGAACCGCTGGAACAGGGCAGTTGCTTTTCATTGTTCCTGCCCTTCGGTAACGGCGTCGACAACGGCGCCCGGGAGATCGCCGCATGACTAGCCGTCACGATATCTGGGTCGTGGACGACGATGAAGCCATCCGCTTCGTACTGCAGAGGGCATTGCGGCGCCGGGGTTTCGAAGTAGCCTGTTTCGAGACCGTGGGGGAAGTCCGCGAGGCACTCGAGCACAACCACCCGCGCGCCCTGCTGACAGACATTCGTCTTCCAGACGCGGACGGCCTGAGCGTGGTGGATACCCTCGAGCGCTTGTCGATCGATATCCCCGTGATCGCGATGACGGCTTTTGCCGACCTCGACCAGGCGGTCAGCGCGTTTCAGAAAGGCGTATTCGACTACCTGCCCAAACCGTTCGATCTTGACCAGGTGATGTCGATGGTCGAACGGGCGATCACGCCCGAGGACACCGGCAACGTGCCCGAGGACCCCGGCGGTGACCGCCTGTTGGGTGAGTCGCCGGCCATGCAGGAGGTTTTCCGAACCATCGGCCGGCTGTCGCGCTCGGACATCAGTGTGCTGATCACGGGTGAAACCGGCAGCGGCAAGGAAGTCGTTGCCCGCGTGCTGCACGAGCACAGTCCGAGGGCCAGTGGTCCGTTCGTTGCGATCAACACCGCGGCGATACCGTCCGAGTTGCTCGAATCAGAATTGTTCGGCCATGAAAAAGGCGCTTTTACCGGCGCGCACTCGCGAAGGGTGGGCCGGTTCGAGGAAGCGGCGGGTGGGGCGCTGTTCCTGGACGAGATCGGTGACATGCCCCTTGCCCTCCAGACGCGCTTGCTGCGCGTGCTGGCCGAGGGGGATTACTACCGTGTGGGGGGCAGAGACTTGCTCCGGGCGGACGCGCGCGTGATTGCGGCCACCCACCAGAATCTGCAGGAGAAAATCGAGGCCGGCACGTTTCGCGAGGATCTCTACCACCGTCTCAACGTGATCCATATCGGCTTGCCCCCGCTGCGGGAACGAACCGAGGACATCGCGATACTGGCTCGCCGTTTCCTGGTGGACGTGGCCGGCGAACTTGGACTCGAGAAAAAGCGCCTGCGGCCGGAAACCGTTCAGGCGCTAGAGACCTACAACTGGCCGGGCAACGTCAGGCAACTGCTGAACCTGTGCCGGCAACTGTGCGTGATGGCGCCCGGCGACCAGATTTTCCCCGAGGACCTCCCTGTCGAATTGTTTGGCCACGGTGCGGCCAGGCAAGGAGATTCCGACTGGCCAGAGGCCCTCGGCCAGTGGGGCAGGAGAGAGTTGGCGGCCGGACGAAACGATCTCCTCGGCAGAGCCCAGGAGGAATTGGAGCGCGTACTCATCGAATGTGCCCTGGATCAAACCGGCGGGCAACGTCTGAAGGCGGCGGAGTTGCTGGGGTTGGGGCGCAACACCCTGACCCGCAAGTTGCAGAAACTCGACGTCGAGCGGGAAAATGGCGATCCGCCGCTGGATCAGGTTGCCGGCGGCACCTGAAGCCAAAACGTCACCGGTCCGTCGTTGACCAGGTGGACCTTCATGTCAGCGCCGAATTGCCCGGTCCGGGTCTCCGGCAAGCGCTCACGCGCCCGCTGCACGAAGTAGTCGAACAGGCGCTCGCCTTCTGCGGGGGGAGCGGCCGAGGTGAAGCTCGCGCGGTTTCCCTTGCGGGTATTCGCCGCCAGGGTGAACTGCGGCACCAGCAACAGTCCCCCACCGGCCTCGCCGAGATCGAGATTCATCCGGCCTTCCTCGTCGGGAAACACCCGGTATGCGAGCACGCGCTGCAACAGGCGGTCGGCCTGTCGTTCGCTGTCGCCCTTCTCGACGCCGACCAGAGCGAGGAGGCCGGTAGAGATGTCACCCAGCACTTTTCCATTAACATGGACGGCTGCTTCGGATACCCTTTGTATCAATGCAATCATTTCGCTGTCCGGTTTATGGCAGCGGCCATTTTAACAGGCGAGAGGGGAGCGCAGTCCGCCATCGAGAATGATTTACCTCGTCAAACTTCTGCTGTGGTTGTTGAGCCGGTTGCCGGCAGGCGCCCCGTACTGGATATCGCGCCGAACCGCGGGGTTTTGGCTGCGCCTGTCCCCGGTCAAGCGGCACACGACCGAGCGTAACCTGGAGCGCTGCTACCCGGACATGGCGCCGGATGAGCGCGCGGCCCTGGTCAGGGAAAGCTTCGTGCACTATCTATGTTCGGTGCTCGAAACCGGCCACAACTGGTACTGTCCGGTCGACAAACTGCAAGCCCGGTGCGTCGAGTTTGTCAACGAGGATCTGTTTGTCGAGATGCTCGAACGCGACCGGGGCACGGTGATCCTTGCGCCTCATTTCGGTGCCTGGGAGTACCTGGGAATATTTCTGCAACGCTATCCGGGCATTGCGATCCTGTATAAACCCCCTTCCAACCCGAGCCTGGAGAAGGCCCTGCTGGCCAGTCGCCGGCGCGGCGGCGGTTACCTGATCGGCGCCACCGGATCCGGCATCCGCAAGCTCTACGCCCACATCAAGGGCGGCGGACTGGCCGGCGTATTGCCCGATCAGCAGCCCTCGCGGGGACAGGGACGCTTCGCCCCGTTTTTCGGCCAACAGGCGCTCACGGGTGTCCTGGTGCCGCGCCTGGTCCAGCGCACGGATTGCCAGGCAGTGGGCGTGATCTGCGAACGCCTGTCGGGCGGCCGCTACCGCGTTCACTGCCTGCCGGTGCACGAAGAAATCCATTCGCCAGACATCGATGTTTCGCTCGCCGCGGTCAACCGGGCGGTCGAAGACTGCATCGCGGTCAACCCTGCGCAATACCTGTGGAGCTATCGCCGCTTCAAGAAGCAACCCGAGGGCGCCCCGCCGTTCTACGATTTCAAGTAAAAAAATCCCGCTTCCCTGCCAACTCCAGGCCGTGCTGAACGTCATTTCAGCCGGACTGCAGCTTCAATCGCGCCAGAAAGCAGGGGTCAGGAGAACGAGGAGGGTGTAGACCTCGAGCCGGCCCAGCAGCATGGCAATACTGAGGATGACCTTGGCCGGGTCGTTCAGGCTGGCGTAGTTGGGGCCGGCTGCACCCAGGGCGGGGCCGAGGTTGGTGATGCAGGCGCCGACAGAGGAATAAGCCGTTTCCGCGTCCAGCCCGGTAGCCGTCAGCATTACCGTCATGACGGCGAAACTCGCGATGTACAGGAAGAAAAAGCCCCATACCGCGCTGATGACCGTATCCGAAGTCCGCTGACCGCCGACCTTGACGGGGATCACCGCGTGGGGGTGGATCAGCCGGCGGACTTCGCGAATCGATTGCTTGTAGAGCAGGATCACGCGGATGACTTTCATTCCGCCCGCCGTGCTGCCCGCGCACCCGCCAATGAAGGCAATCAAAATCAGCGTCACCGGCAGGAATCCGGTCCATTCATGGAATGATGCGGTCGTGAAACCGGTGGTCGTCAGGGCCGAGATTACCTGGAAAAAGCCGTAACGGAATGACGAGGCAAGCGAGTCGTAAGTGCCGGTTAGATAAAGCGCGAAGCTGATTAGCACCGAGAAGCTCAACAGCAGTACCGCATAGACTTTCAATTCCGGGTCAAAGAAATATGGCTGGGCGCTGGCACGGCGCCAGGCGGTGAAATGCAGTGCGAAGTTGATGCCGGCAATCGACATGAAAACCATCGCCACCATCTCGATGGTCGGGTTGTCCCAGAACGCGATGCTCGCGTTGTGGGTCGAGAATCCCCCGATGGCCACCGTGCTGAAGGCGTGGCCGACCGCATCGAACAGCTTCATGCCAGCCAGCCAATAGGCGAAAATGCAGGTCAGCGTGATGCCGAAATAAATCAGCCAGAGCGCCTTGGCCGTCTCGGTGATGCGCGGCGTGAGCTTGGCGTCTTTCATCGGCCCCGGCGTCTCGGCGCGGTAAAGCTGCATGCCGCCGACGCGCAGCATCGGCAGGATGGCGACGGCCAGGACGATGATGCCCATGCCGCCGAGCCACTGGAGCTGTTGGCGATAGTACAGCACTGCCCTCGGCAGCATGTCGATGTCGGTGATGATGGTTGCGCCGGTAGTCGTCAGGCCGGACATCGACTCAAACACGGCATCGATGTAACTCAGGTGCGGATCGGTCAGCAGCACAAAGGGCAACGCGCCGACCAGTACCCAGGCCAGCCAGGCCCAGACCACGATCAGGAATCCGTGCCGCAGGCGCAGGTCGCGCCGCGCATTTCGCACCGGGTAGTAAATGGCAAGGCCGGCTGCCAGAAGGATGCCGGCGCAGGCCAGGAACACGCTCGCCGTTCCATCGTTGTACCAGGCCGACACCACCACGGGAGGCAGCATCATCAGGCTGGAAGCGGCGATCAGGAAACCGACGATGCGTTGAACGGCCGAAAATCCCATGATGCGGTTCAAACGAAAATTGCTCCGACTTGGAACAGGCGTTCCACGGCAGCGATCTGGCGCTTGTCGGGAACGAAAAGAATCACGTGGTCGCCGGCGTGGATGACCGTGTCATGGTGGGCGATGATGACTTCCTCACCCCGCACGATGGCCGGTATCGTGGTGCCCGGAGGCAGGTCGATGTCTTCGATGGCGCGACCCACGACGCGGGAGCTCCGCTTGTCGCCCAATGCGACGGCTTCGATCGCCTCGGCGGCGCCGCGGCGCAGGGAGTGGATGCGCACCATGTTGCCGCGGCGGATGTGGGTCAACAACGCACCGATCGTGATCTGTTGAGGGGAGACCGCGATGTCGATCGAACCGGCCTCCACGAGGTCCACGTATGCCGGACGATTGATGATCGCGATGACCTTTTCTGCGCCCATCTTCTTTGCCAGCATCGACGACAGGATGTTCGCCTCGTCGTCGTTGGTCAGCACGCAATACACGTCCGTGCTGTCCACGGCCTCCTCGCGCAGCAGTTCCTCATCGGCGCAGTCACCCACGAGGACGATCGCGCGCTCGAGGTGTTCGGCGATTATCTCCGCCCGGTCCGCGTCACGCTCGATGATTTTTACGTGGTGGTCGCGTTCGAGATACCGGGCGAGGTTGGCGCCGATGTGTCCGCCGCCGGCCAGTATCACGCGCCTAATCGGATTATCCAGTGGGCGCAGTTCCCGCATCATCATGCTGATGTTTTTCTGCGCAGCCAGGAAAAACACGGTGTCGTTTTCCTCGATGACCGTCTTTCCGTCCGGAATGATGGTCTTGTCCTGGCGGTAAATGGCGGCAACGCGCGCATCGGCGTCCGCCGGCATGTGCTCGCGCAGGGTCTGCAGCCGGTGACCCACCAGCGGGCCACCTGCGTAAGCCTGTGTCGCAACCAGCTGCGCGCGGCCATCGGCGAAGTCCAGAACCTGCAACGCGCCCGGGTATTCGATCAGCCGGGCGATGTACTCGGTGACCAGGGTTTCCGGACTGATCAGGACGTCTACCGGGCAATGTTCTCGTTCGAACAGCTTGGGGTTCTCGATGTATTGTGAGTCACGAATGCGTGCGATGCGCAGCGGCGTGTTGTAGAGCGTGTAGGCAACCTGGCAAGCAGTCATGTTGACCTCGTCGCTGCTGGTCAGCGCGATCACCATGTCTGCGTCCTCGATGCCTGCACGCACCAGCACGCGGGGATGGGATGCATGCCCGAGCACGCCACGGATATCGAGCCGGTCCTGCAATTCCTTCAGGTGGGCGGCGTTGATGTCGACCACCGTGATGTCGTTTTCCTCGCTGGAGAGGCTTGTCGCCACGGTGGAGCCGACCTGGCCGGCGCCCAGAATCACGATCTTCATTTACGGTTCCTGGCCGCGGCGCGCGGATCGATTCCAAGCGCACGCAGCTTGCGATAGAGGTGGGTACGTTCCATGCCGACCGTTTCGGCCAGCTTGCCAACGCTGCCCTCGGCGTCCTGCAGCTTGAACACCAGGTATTCGCGCTCGAACTGCTCGCGGGCTTCGCGCAAGGGCAGGTCGAAGTAAGCCGGGTGGCCGGCCGCGCCTGGCGACGCCGCTGAGGGGCTCTGCTTGAGTGCTTCGTCAACTTCCCTGGCGGACACCTCGCCTTCGCCACCCAGCACCAGCAGCTGTCGGACGAGGTTGCGCAATTCACGGACATTGCCGGGCCAGCTGTGGTTTCGCAGGCGGTTCTGGGCGCCCACCGAAAACGGGCGGTAGGGGAGCTCGTCGGCATTGGGAAACCACTCGGCGTAAAAGCGCACGAGCTCGGGCACGTCCTCCTGTCGCTCTCGCAGGGGGGGCATTTCAAGCGGCAGCACGTTGAGTCGGTAGTAGAGCGCCTCGAGGTCCTCGTCACGAGAAGCTCGCTCGGGCAGCTGCGGGCAGGCGCCGGCAATGATGCGGCAGTCCAGGGGTTGGGATTTGTTTTCCCCGTCGCGCAGGAACTGGCCGGATTCCAGTACCGGAAGCAGCACCTTCATTGCGGTTCGTCAGAGGTCTTCTATCTCTGCAATAAACAGGCTGCCGCCGCTGGCCTTGCTCAGCAAACCCTCGCGGTCTGCGTCGCCGAGCAGGTACTCGCGGCAACGATCGGAAGCCAGTTCCCCGTGGTCTGCACACAGCAGCGGCCCCGAACGTCCGCTCTGTTCATGGATATAGCGCGCCAGGTTTTCACGGCCGCTGCCCTTTTCACCGATGATGAGTACCGGCAATTCGTGCTCCGCTGCCTGCTCGGCCTTGCCGCGCAACACCTGCATCACGGCGCTTGCCCCGATCGGTTTGTGTGCGACCTGGCGAGTGGCGGCACGGGGTTTCTCATGGCGCTTGCCGCTCTCGATGGCCTGGCTGGCAATCGACAGCAGCTTGGCCAGAGAAATCGGTTTCTGCACGAAGTCATGGGCGCCCAGCCGGGTGGCCTCTACCGCTGTCTCCAGGTTGCCGTGGCCGGACATTACAACCACCGGGCATTCGGGTTCGCCGGTCGACGACCATTCCCGCAGCAGGGTGATGCCGTCGATGTCGGGCATCCAGATGTCAAGCAGGACCAGGTCAGGCGTTCTCTTGGAAAACGCATTGCGGGCCGACTCTCCGTTTTCCGCGACAGCTACTTCGTAGCCCTCGTCCTCCAGGATTTCCTGGACGAGTTCGCGGATATCCGGTTCGTCGTCGACGACGAGTACGTATGGCTGAGACATGGGATCGGGACGCTGTTGTATTTCCGCAACAGTTTACTCTTTTGCCCTTGGTCGGGCTAGCCTCGATCCAGCGGCAGCAAAATCGTCACCCTCGCGCCGCCGGCCCGCCGGTTTTCCAAGGTGATCCGTCCGTCGTGTTCGGCCACGATTTTTCGGCAAATCGCCAGTCCCAGACCACTGCCCTTGCTCTTGTTCGTCACGTAGGGCTCAAACGGGTTCTCGAGCACCATCGACGGAAAACCGGGACCGTTATCCTCGAGGTCGAGACGCAGCCAGCGGCGATCGCCCTCACTGAGCGGACGGGAAGAAATTGTCAGTGATGCCGACCCACCATCGCCCGCCTCGGCCGCGTTGCGGATCAGGTTGTGCAGCAGTTGGCGCAAACGCCCGCTGTCGGCACGTAAACCCGCCGGACCCGGCGCCAGGTCCAGTTCAAACTCGAGGCCCACGCCGCCTTGCTGATAAAGCGCCACGATGTCGCGAATCAATGTTCCAAGATCAATCGCCTCGCGGTTGAGTTCGGGCTCGCGGGCGTAGTCGCCGAAAGCATCGACCAATTTCCTGAGTGCCTCCACCTGGGCGA
>JABDPF010000035.1 GCA_013042915.1 Lysobacterales bacterium | reverse complement strand
CGAAGAAGGTCGCCGCGCTCATCGCCAGCGCGTTCTTCAGCGTGTTGGTCACCGCCAGCGCCGGGCAAAGGCCCAGCATCTGGATCAGCACCGGGTTTTCTTTCCAGATTCCGCGGACGAAGTCCTGCGACGGCGTGGTGGTTCTCATGGCGCTTCCTCCGGTTCCGCCGGTCCCAGGTCGGCCCGTTGCAGCAACGGCTGCCACTCCGCCACGCCGTTGTTGATGATGCTGACCACGACCTTGGAAGAAATGGTCGCGCCGGTAATGGCGTCGATCTCGCCGGGCAGACCCTTGCCGCTGCCCGCCTTGATTGCCGTCAGCGGCGTCTGCGGGCGGTCGAAGAACTGCTGGACGAAGTCCTGGTCCTTGAAAATCTTGTCGCCCAGGCCCGGCGTTTCCTTGCTCTCCAACACCTTCTTGCCGAGCAGAATGCCGGTATCGGGCTCGAAACCGAAAATCACCAGGACGATGTCGGCGAAGCCCGACTCGCCGCGAGACACGGCGGCCCCGATTATTTCGCCGTTCTCGTCGTAGCCGATGTAGGCCTGGCGGAAATCACTGGCTTTCGAGCCCGCGGGCACCTCGCCCACCAAGTTGCCGTCTACGCGGTACAACGTGCGGTAGTTCGACACACCGGGCAGCACTTCGTACACCGCCAGCTTGAGTTGCTCCGCCCGGTACTCGTCGATGATCGGCTTGGTGTGCAGGTTGACCAGCACGATCAGCAACCCGGCCAGGGCGCCGGCTACGGCCAGGGTGGCGACCAGGCGGAAAGTGGATACCGGCTTGTCCGCGGGCGCCTCGGCGTCCTGAGATTCCGCTGCGGGATCGACCACGGTCAGGTCGATGCCTTCTTTTTCCGGCCGCTCGTTCACGACTCTTTCTCCGTGGCCGGCTTTTCGTAACCGAACTTGCGCGGCTGGGTGGCTCGGTTGATAAACGGCACCAGCGCGTTCATTAGCAGGATGGCGTACATCACGCCCTCGGGCAGCCCGCCCCAGATCCGGATGATCACGACCAGCGCCCCGATGCCGATACCGAAAATCCAACAGCCTTTGTTGGTGACCGGGGAGGTCACCATGTCGGTCGCCATGTACCACGCGCCCAGCATCAGCCCACCGGAAAACAGCATGAATTGGGGTGAGAAAGGCGACAGGCCCAGGGCATAGAAAATCCCGGAAAAGGCGGCCACGGAAAGCAGGATGCTGACCGGTATGTGCCAGTTCAGATGACCGCGGATCGCCAGGTAGATACCGCCCAAAAGAATCAGCAAGGCGGACGTCTCGCCCAGCGAGCCGGTCGTGGTTCCGAGCAGCAGGTCGAGCACCGGAGTCGCAACCGGGTCGTCGCCAAATTTCAGAGTGCCGAGTGGTGTCGCGCCGGTGACGGCATCGGCGGACGGGCTCATGAGCGGAAACGCAAAAATGTCGCCGCGCAGCGCCCAGAAATCCGGAGCGCGCGTCGGCCAGGTGGTGATCGCCACCGGGAATGCCGCCTGCAGGAAGGCCCGGCCAAGCAAGGCGGGGTTGAACACGTTCTGGCCCAGGCCGCCGAAAATGATCTTGCCAAAGCCGATACCGAACACGCCGCCCAGGAAGGCCATCCACAGCGGGAAGCCGGCCGGCAGGCACAACCCCAGCAGCAGGCCGGTGATCATCGCGCTGCCGTCGGCCAGGGAATTCCGCCGCTCGCCGAAGAGGCGCTCGGTGATCAGGCAGCCGACGACGCTGGCGACGATGACCAGCAGCGCGCTGATGCCGAAGAAAAAGGCCGAGGCCGCCACGACCGGCAGCAGGCTCAGGACCACGGACCACATGATGCGGGCGGTGGATTCGTCCGCCCGGACGTGGGGTGCGGCGGTGATTCTGACGACCGGCCTGTTCATGCCGCGGCCAACCTGCCCAGTTGAATCTTGGACATCGCGAACAGCTGTGAAAGGGGAATGTTCGAGGGGCAGACAAACGAGCAGCAGCCGCAGAGCATACAATCACCGAGGTCGGCTCCGACCATCTCCTCGAAACGGTCGACTCGGGCCAGCGCTCCGAGGTGTTGCGGGTTCAGGAACACCGGGCAGGCGTCGACGCACTTGCCGCAGCGGATGCAGGGCAGGATTTCCTGGTGCTTGCACTCGTCCTTGGACAGCACCAGGATGCCGCCGGTTGCCTTCAGCACCGGCACGTCCAGGCTGGCCTGGCTCAGACCCATCATCGGCCCGCCGAACACGATCTCCGCCGCATCCTCGGTAAAACCGCCGCTTGCCGCAATCACGTCGCCGAGCTTCGTGCCGAAGGGAATCACCCAGTTGCCGGGTTTTTTAATGCCACGGCCGGACACCGTCATGATGCGCTCGATCAGCGGTTCGCCGGTCTCGAAAACCTTGGCTACGCTGGCCGTTGTGGCGACGTTCTGCACCAGGGTGCCGACCGAACTCGGCAATTTGCCGGACGGCACCTCACGGCCGGTGACCGCCTTGATCAGCATTTTCTCGGCGCCCTGCGGATATTTGACCTGCAGTTCCATGACGCTCACATCCAGGTCATCGGGCGCAGTCTTGCGCATTATCTCGATGGCGTCGGGCTTGTTGGCCTCGATACCGATCACCGCGCGATTGATGCCCAGGGCGCGCAGCACGATGCGGATGCCCTGGTGCACACGCTCGGGCTGCTCCAGCATCGTTCGATGATCGGAAGTCAGGTACGGCTCGCACTCGCTGCCGTTGACCATCAATACATCGACAGGCTGATCCTCGGGCGGCCTCATCTTCACATGGCTGGGGAAGGCCGCGCCTCCCAGGCCGACGACGCCGGCTTTACTGATTTCCTCGGACAGCTGCTCTTCCGGAACCTCGTCCCAGTGCGGTACCAGGCGCGGTCGCTGGAGCTGGGTCGAATGCGGATCGACGACGATTCGGATGGATGGCTGCATCGCGCCGGACGGGTGCGGCCAGTGCTCGATCGACTTGACCGTGCCGGCGGCGCTGGCATGAACGTACGAGGAGATGTAGCCGCTCGCCCTGGCGATCACGTCGCCGCGCTCGACGCGGTCGCCGGGCGTGACCAGCGCTTCCGCCGGACGTCCGATGTGCTGCGACAGGGGCAGGATGATCTCGTCCGGAAACGGCAGGCGCCGCGACGCAATGCCGCTCGTCAGCTCCTTGTTCTCCGGAGGGTGCACCCCGTTTTTGAAACCGGGTTTCCCGGAGATTTTCAGACGCAGGGCCATCAGTTGAACTTCTCCGCCCGCGCAACGAGCTTGTCCAGCCCTTTCTCATCGGGGTTCAGCGGGTCGCCGGGGTGAATCACCGACGGCGCGCAGGTCTCGGCCGCCTTGACCAGTTCCTTGAATGTGCCCGCCGACGCGTCGGCGATATAGGCCTGGCCTTCCTCGTTATAGGCGAACATCTTGGGGTTGAGGTTGATGCAGTCATCGCATGACGTGCAGCGGATGGTTTCGATCCACGGCTCGCGGACGAGGTCTTCGTCTTCATCGTCGTCGTCCACGGTCCCTTTTGATTCAGGAGCTGCCGCTTCCGAGGTGCCCTGCTCACCGTCGGCATCAGGTTGTGCGGCCGTTGCGTCATCGGACGGGGCACCGAAACCGAAATCCATCCCCTGGGAGGCATCGAACGCGGGGCCTTCCCAGGCTTCCGCCTCTTCCAGCAGTTCGGAGACGGTTTTGCTTCCTCCCGCGCGCAACAGGCCCTCGGCCAGCCGCCGGGCGATCAGTTGCGGGTACTGGGTTGTGAGCTGGGCAAACTTCGACTCGTACTCGGCCTTGAGCGCCTCCATCTCTTTTTGCAGCTGACGCGTGATGCCAGCGCCAACGGAATCGCGCAGGTGACCGGACACCTCGACGCCCGCCAGCTCGCGAAGTTGCGCCCAGAAACGCTGCCGTTCCTCGGCCAGTTCGACGATCTGCCGGGAAACCCCGACGGTTTGCAGCCTGCGCTCGGCGTTCACGGTGTAGATGAACGGCGTGTGGTCAGCCCGGTCATCGGCGTCCATCCCGAGGTACTCGTGGAACGGCGCCAGTTCGACGTCATCGGGCGGCGTGAAGTAATGCTCGCGGAAGCGCTCCTCGCCCATCGCCCAGTCGGCGACGGTCAGGGGCAGCGTCATCCGCTGAGCCTCGCCGCTGTCGTCCAGGTAAGTCAGTTCGTATTCAGGCCACTGGTCCTCCGGCGCCGGGTTGCCCTCGAGGCTCAGGCACTCGGAGAACGTGGTGCCCTGCTCCGGGTCAAACACCAGGTTCGGCACGGCGCGACTTTCCAGGGCCAGCAGGGCAGCCTCGGGCGCGCTGTCCTGTGCGATGCCCCATTCCCGCGGGCACGGCGCATTGAGGATAAACAGCGCCGGCCGCCGCACTTGCAGGCCACGGAGCAGGTTGGCAAACAGGTGAGAAGGCGTGGCTTGCGAGGACTGCATGACAAATGCGCCCCGGTGGGCCATCGCGATCAGCGACAGCTCCTTGCGGCCTTCCTCGCGGGCATGGCCTTCGGGGCCGGCATCGAATACGTCCGGGGTTTGGCCCTTGAAGCCGCCGCTGCAGGACTGGCCGCCGCCGGCGGAGTTGGCCTGCGTATCGACGACCACGACGCGTATCGGCTTGTTCGACGCCAGCAGCCGAGACAGGTTCTGGAAACCGATGTCCATCATTGCCCCGTCACCGCCCACCGCGAACAGCGGCGGACACAGAGCGAATTCATCGTCCGTGAACTGTTCCCAGTCGAACCCGGCGAAAAACGCCTCGTCGGTCTCTTCGTCGTAGCGGTCGTCGAGCAGTTTCCGGGCTCGGCGCAGGGCGATGAATCCGTCGGCCATCTTGCGCATGTGCCCTTCGAACAGCCCAACCGCCAGCGCGGGCGAATCCTGGAACAGGTGGCTGGTCCAGGGGAAGGGATACGGATTGAACGGGAAGGTCGCACCCCAGACCGAGGTGCAACCGGTCGAGTTCGCGAATCCCATGCGCGCGCGCCCACGACCGCCGGGACCCTCTACGTAACGCCACTTGAGATCCTTCAGCGACTCGATGGCGCGGTGAATACGGGCGATGGTCTGCTTGTTCTCTCGCTCTACCGGCACTTCCAGCTCGTTGGCATCCTCGGACACCCGGCCCAGGTCTGCATCTTCGGCCAGCAATTTACGCGCTTTCCCATCGAGCGCGTCGATCAGGTCCGCTATCTCGGCAACGTGCGATTCCACGCGAGGCGCGACCAGCGCGTTGACCGCGGACAGCACCAGGTGGATGGCGGTTTTCTCGCCGCAGCCCATGCAGGCGTTGTCACCGCCGAGCATCGACAGGTAGTTGCGCTGTTTGAGCAGCAGGGAGGGCATCATGCCGATGCTTTCCTCGATGCTGGAGACGCGCACGTAGCGATCGTCGGTTTCCGGCAACAGCTTCCACAGCGACCAATTGGCTTCCAGCTGCGCCTGCTCTTCATCGGTCTGGGCTACGTTGATCAGCGCGCCGTCGTCGCAGACGGTCACACAGACGTCGCAGCCTTTGCAGGTTTCGGGGTTGATGGTGATCGCGAGCAGCCCGCCGCTGCCCTTTTCCTCGCGCTCGGGGACGTCGAAAAACGGCGCGGTGCGCGCCAGCGGGAATTGCTCCAGAGCGCTGAATACCTGCTGGAACTCGGCGTCGCGCCCAGCGCGCGCCTCGTCGTCCCATTTGGACTTGCCCGCGACCTTGGCATAGGCGTCAGACAGGACCGCGGCGAAGGTGTCGAATTCCTCGCCCTTAAGCTCCTTGCGCGCCGCGCGCGCCAGCGGGCGAATCAACTGGCTGAACTGGGTCAGCGGGTTATGCGGCGTTGCCACGCTCTTTATGGCCGCGTCCAGCACATCTTCTACCGTGCTGACCACGCCGGGGATCGCGGAATCGGGGCACTGCACCCAGCACTTGCTGCAACCCGTGCAGTTGGCGGCGATGAAACGCGGCACGGTCGATCGCACGGTGGCCATGTCCCGCATGCTCGAGGTGGCGGCGGGGATCGCGCTGATCGCGGTGAACGGATCGGCCAGAATGTCGTGCCCGGTCTTGTACTGCGCGCAAACCTGGTCCCAGAACGCCCCCTGGTTGCCGGGACCCGCCTGGCCTGAAGCACCGGCCATCGAGGCCGGAATCAGGGGAATCTTCGCGTCTCGCCCCTGGTCTTCAAGGGAGGAAACATCGAAAGACCGAAGCTCGTCGAAGCCGCGCATGCACGCGTGCACCGCGTCCTCGAGCTCGGCATCGTCCACACCCGGTTCTGCAGCAAAATGATGGCGCAGGTCTTCTACCAGCGCATCGCGGGTCTTGCCTTCCCGGCCAAGCAGAGAGGCCGCGTTGAAAAACGCGCCCATGAAGACCAATCCCAGCAGCCGGTTGCGACCGGCCGGGTCGTCCGACTCCTCGGTGGCGATGCCGACACCGTCCACCACGCATACGCGGATATTACGCTCGCGGATGGCCCATTGGGCCGTTTGGGGCAATGCGTTCCACAACGCCTCGTCACTGTCGGCACCCTGGATGACCAGGACACCGCCGTCCCGCATGCCATTCAGCGGGTCCGAATGGCGAAAGACGTTTCCGTCTTGCGCTATCGCGATGTCCACGTGCTTCAAATCGCTGTTCGACCGCAGCAGGCTGCCCGATAAAACCGCGGCGAACTGCGTCGGCTGGCCGCGACGCTCGCGTGTTCGGGTCGGAAATGCCTTGACGTGCATGCCGAACAGGTCGGCCGCGGCGGCAGCGAGCGCGCGGCCGGCGGTTCCGGAGCCCCAACCACCGATGGAATGTATCCGCAGCTCGATGGCCTCGTCGCGCTGCAGGTCGACGTCGCTGGCGGGCCGCAGCGCCAGGTCACGCAAACCGGGGTAATCGGCCAGCATGCTTTCCTGGCGGATCTGTACCTTGGGCAGCTGCGTGTCCTCGTCGACAAATTCGATGCCCAGGTAGAACTGCCGCCGGCCCGCGCCCTTCGGAAGCATGTTCTCGATAGCGGCGACCAGGTCGGACGGCTGCAGGTCACGGCCACCCAGGCCGTAGCAGGCAGAATACAGGTCCGGCACCTGGTCCCCTTCCAGCGCCGGCAGGCCGGGGTAAGGCACGGGCCGTTCCGCCTCGGTAACGCGCTTGCGAAAACGCCGGCCCTGGCTGGATTTGGCAGTCTGCGCGCGCCCGTTTTCCGTCGCCTGGGCAAGCGCCGCGCGAACCTCGCGGATCATCGGCAGCTCGACGGCGAGGGGTTGATCCGTACGCTCCAACACGACCACGCCCCGGCGGCCCGACATCAGCTTGGCCACGAGATCGGCGGGGAAAGGCCGGAACATCGTCAGATTCAGCACGCCCACCTTGAGCCCACGCGTGTCACGCAAGTAGTCGGCGACGGCCTGCGCGTCCCGCACCACCGAGCCCTGGCCCGCGAGAACGTACTCCGCGTCTTCCAGGCGATAGCCCAAGACGCGCGCGTAGTGCCGCCCCGTCAGTTCATTGAATTCGGCGAAGGCGCGATCCGCCAGCTCCGGGATATGTTCGAAATAGAACGGTCTTTGGGCCGCGACCCCCTGGGCATAGGATTCGCTGTTCTGAACAACGCCGGTGCTCGAGGGATAATCGAAGTCGTAGAGTTCGGGAATGCGACGGCGCTTTTCGCCGAACACGGATCGCTGCGCCGGTGTCGGGGTATCGATGATATCGGCGGGGTCGCCCAGGTAATCACGGATCAGTTCAGGCTCCGGACGGCGATAGGATTCGACCACGTGGCTGGTCAGGAAACCGTCCTGCGCACAGATGCCCGGGTTCAGCGACAATTCGGCGATGCGGTGGGCGATGAGGTTCAGGTCGGCCACTTCCTGAACGTCCGCCGCGAACAACTGGAAGCATCCGGTGTCGTCGATGGCGTGGTAGTCGTCGTGGCCGGCGTAAATGTTCATTGCCTGCTTGGTCATGGCCCGGCAGGCGACGTTCAGCACCCAGGTGAGCCGCTTGCCGACCGCCGCGTAGAGCGACTCGTGCATGTAGGCCAGGCCCTGGCCGCTGGCGAAATGGGTCGCGCGCAGGCCAACCAGGCTCATTCCGGCCGTAGCGCCGGCCGCCGCGTGTTCTCCAGCAGCGTCGAAATGCAGCAGGCTGCGGCCATTGACGTTTTGCTTGCCCTCCACCGCGGCGTCGGCCCAACCCTCGCTCATCGGTGTGGACGGCGTGATGGCATAGGCGCCCGCGGCATCGCTGGCGGCCGTTTCCATGGCGACAACCGCTGCGTTTCCATCGCCCGTACTGAGGATTCCGGGGTAACGTGCCTGGCGTTCTTGTGAGGTCATACGGCTCTTTTCTCCGGCTCCCTGGAGCTCATCGGAAACTGCTGCCCCTCGACCCAGACGATCGCGTTGGTGGGACAACGGGAGATCGCATCGGGGTCAGCCAGGGTGTTTTTTTCATAGTCGATGACGGCCAGGTTATCGACCATCTCGATCAGGCCCGGCGCCGCGTCGGCGACACAGCGGGTGCAGGCGTTGCAGGCGACGCTGCACATGGCGACGGCCTCGTCGCCGTGAACCAGGTTGCGGCACTGCACAATCAGTTTTTGATCCATCGGCATCAGCACGAACAGGTCTTTTGGGCAGGTCTCCACGCAATCATTGCAGGCCGTGCATTTCTCCGGAATCACCACCGGCAGGCCGTCTTCGTTCATGAAAATGGCATCGAGATCACACACGATCTCGCAATCGGCCAGGCCAAGGCAGCCCCAGGTGCAGCCCTTGCCGCCACCGGCAACCGCCGCCGCCGCTTTACAGGATTCAAAGCCGGCATAGTCCGCGTTGCGATGGGCCTCGCCATGACCGCCGGCGCACAGCAAGCGGGCCACGCGCTTGTTCGCTTCGCCGGCATCGACACCCAGGTAATTGGCGACGTCTTCGATGTCGTCGCTGCTCATGACGGTGCAGTCGGTCGGCTGGTGCTGTCCGGCAACGACCGCCTCGGCGAACGCCCGGCACCCCGGCTGCGAGCAAGCGCCGCAATTCGTGTTCGGCAGCCGTTCCTCGACACCAACAATGCGCGGGTCCTCCCAAACACGGAACTTCTTGTTGACCAGGGCGATGACGAAGCCGAAAAACAGGCCGACGCCGCCGAGGATAAGGGCCGAATCCAGTATGGGGTTACCGGTCATGGAGTTGATAGGCCCTGACTATTTCTCGCCCACCAGGTTGGTCTGGTTCAGCAGCCAGGCGGAAAGTTTGCCGGCCGGGTCGGACGCCGATTCACCATCCGGCACCGGAACCACGGCGAGAGCCTCCAGCAGCGCCAGATCCTCGGCCTGCTGAGCGGGACTGACACCGCCGATCGAGCGTTTGCGAATCTCCCGCGGAAAATCCAGGGTCGTGAAGCGCTCGTAAGTGGTGTCACCGGCTAACGGGTCGTGCGCGAACTCGACAGCATCGTTCGGTAACAAAGCGGCCACCGCTGTACCGTCGAACGCGGTGAAGGCCTCCAGCGAACCGTTTTCACGCGCCTGCTGCACGAAAACACCGGGCGTCACCAGGCGAGAGAGGGCTGCCGCGGGTGCATCGCCACGCACCACGAACACGAGTTTCATGCCCTCGTCGAGATAGGGCGCCACCTGTGCCGCCGCAAAGTCCGCACCGTCCACCGCGACGACCAGCCCCGGCGACAGCTTGCGCTCCGCCCGGCTCCAGCCGGCATAGCGCAACCCGTCCAGCAGGCCTGCGTGTTGGTCCTCGCGGTACCGGCCGCGCTTGGCCAGATCTACGAGGTGCGCGGCTGCAAATGCATCGCCAATCACCGCGAGGCGCTTGTCGACTTCCGCACCGAGATTGGCGCCCGGCTCCACTTCCAGCACGAACAGGCGCTCGTCCATCTGCAGCAGGTCGTTCAATGCCCGCTGGGCGGAACGCACAGGCTCGCTTGCCTCGGGGGTGAGACGGCTGTCCGAGCGTGTGAAGGCCGCGAAGCGCTCCACATCCACGTGCCCACTGGCAAATTGACCCAGCGAAACCGTCTGGTCGTCGGCGGTTTCACCCGTCCCATGGAGCAAACCTCGGATTTCCTCGGTGGTGGTGGAGACAGCCGAGAGAAACCGTTCCCTGTTCGGGCGGATCGCCTCGAGCGCGATCCCGATGCGTTGTTCAGACGGCATAGCGTTCAAATTCCTTGTTCAGACGGGCGACTTTTTCCTCGGCCGAGATTTTCGGCACCGCGCGGATCTCCTCGTAGACGGGCAGGCTGTCGTCGCGGAAAAACATGCCGAGGCGGAGCTTGTCGGTGCGGTGTGCCAGCGCCCGTGCGTCATCGATGTTCTTCGGATCATGCACGCGGCGCGCCTTGAAGAGTTGCTTCAATGACGGCACGTCCACGCCGTTTTCGTGCACCAGCAACTCGGTCAGGTCCGGGTTTTCAATATTCTTCTGAAACACGTCGGCCGTGAACTTGGGGCATCGCTGCAGGATCCTCACGAAGGAGAAACCCGGGTGGTCGTACGCTGCCTGCATCGTTGCATAGAGGTGGGCCGGCACCCAGTCCGCCGTCTGCGCGACGAAAGACGCGTTCGATACGCCCAACGTTGCCTGCAACGGATCCAGCGCGGGCAACACGGCGCCCTTGGGCGAGGTCATCGAAGCATAACCCTGCGGCGTTGTCGGCGACGTCTGGTTTTTTGTCAGCCCGTAGATGTTGTTGTCCAGCATCAGCACGACCATGTCGGCGTTGTAGCGAGTCGCGTGAATCCAGTGGCCCGCCCCGATCGAAGTGCAGTCACCGTCACCCATGGTCACGAACACGTCGAGTTCCGGCCGCGCCAGCTTGATCCCCGTGGCTACCGGCAGCGCACGCCCATGGATGCCGTGGAACCCGTAGGTGTTGACGTAGTGCGGAAAGCGGCTGGAGCAGCCGATCCCGGACACGAATACGGTTTTCTCCGGCTGCAGCTGTTCCTTGGCCAGCAGTCGCTTGACCGCGTTGAGCGCGCCGAAGTCACCACAACCCGCGCACCACTTGCCGGGTCGTTTCTGGTAATCGTCGGCCTCCAGACACACTTGGCTGTCGGCCTCGAGATCGAGCAATGAAATGGCAAGACTGCTCATGCGGCCACTCCTTTTTCGGTGGATTCGAGCTGGGCGATGATGTTGTTGTAGATGTCACGCGGGCGCAGAGGCTGACCCGGGCAACTGGTCCAGCACTCCACGTCCACCAGGGTGTGGGCCCGCAGCAGCCAGGCCAGCTGGCCGTAGCGGCGCGAATCCTCGGTGACGTAAGGGTCGCCGGGTGTGTCGGAATAATTGATTTCAACCGTCATGACCTTGTTGAAGCGGCTGAAGATCTTTTTCAACCCCGGCTCCAGCGGCGACAGGAAGGCCAGCTGGCAGGTCGACACCTTGTGGCCTTGTTCGCGCGCGCGGCCGACCGCGTCGACGATGGCGCCCTGGGTGGAGCCCCAGCCGACGACCAGCAGGTCACCCTCGTCGTCGCCATGAATCTCCGGCGGCATCAGCGTGGACTGGAACACCGCCAGCTTGCGGCTGCGCATCTTGATGCCCAGCTCGTTGCTGGAGGGATGATAGGAAACCAGGCTCTCCTCGTCATGGGCCAGGCCGGTCACGGTGTGCTGCCCGCCCGGCATGCCGGGAATGATGCGCTTGGAAAGGCCGGTTTCCAGGTCCCACTCATAGGGGCGCAGGCCTTCCGGAATCGGTGACTGATCGATGGCACCCTGCTGCCAGCGAACGTCCAGTTCGGGACGGGTGAACTGCCCGACGCCCGTCGCCAGGTTCGCGTCGGTGAGCACGATGACCACCATCCGGAAAGTCTCGGCAATTTTCCGCGCCGTGACCATGGCGTGGAAACATTCTTCGATCGTTCGTGGAGCCATGACGACGCGAGGGGCATCGCCCGGCTGGCCATAAATCGACGACAGCAGGTCCGACTGCTCGACCTTGGTCGGCAGACCAGTGGACGGGCCGCCGCGCTGCACGTTCAGAACGACCAGCGGCACCTCGATCATGATGGCGAGCGCGAGGAACTCCGTCTTCAGGGCCATGCCGGGGCCCGAGGTGACGGTCAGGGCCACCTTGCCCGCGTAGGAAGCGCCGATCGCGACACCGGCCGCGGCGATCTCGTCCTCGGACTGGTGGACGATGCCACCGTAGTTCTCGATAATTTCGGCCAGTTCGTGCGACACCGAAGTCGCGGGCGTAATGGGATACATCGCGCACAGCTCGACGCCCGAGGCGATGGCGCCCAGGGCGGCCGCCTGGTTGCCGTTCATCACGATCCGCTCCTCCTCGAACGGAACCGATTCGATGTGGAAACGAAAGTCCAGGTTTTCTTTTGCCCAGGCGATCCCGGCCTTGACCAGCTCGATGTTCTTCTCGGTGACCTTGGCGGGTTTGAATCGGAAAATGTGGGCGATCTGCTTTTCGATGATCGACAGGTCGCGTTGATAAATTTCGGCAAGCAATCCTAACGCGAACATGTTCTTGCCGTGGTTGGGATTGTCGACGATCTTCAGCGCCTCTTCCTCGTAGGGCACCATGACGAAGCGGTAGTTCTTCGATGACATCTCTTCCATCGCCTCGTCGTACATGCGGCGAAGTTCCTCATCCTCGCTGTCTTTCCAGGCCGCCTCCAGCAGGATGATGCAGTCATCCCTCAGGGAATCGAGGCGATGACGGGAAAGCAGCACCTGGTCGTTGAACGCCACGGCCAACTTGGACTGGTCGCCCCAATTGGTAATCTTCCCGGTGCCGAAGCGGATGATGTTGCCCGAGGTGCTGGTTACGGTGTGGTGAGGCGGCTCGATCTCGGCGGGAATGATCTCAACCGTCCACACGCCGTTGCCCATCTTGGCGCAGGTCGCCCCGAAGATCTGCGCGCACTTCTGCGCGCCCTCCCCGGAGTTGGTAATGATTTCTACCGTATGTTCCGGTACTTCCTCGACGTTGACTTGCCCGGTCGCTTTTGTGCCCACGTGCTCTCACTCCGATGTTCGTGTCACCGGACCCCGCTCCTCGGCGGAATCCGCCCGAACAAACTTTATATATTTGAGATTTCTAATAAGCTGCGCTAGGTCAATTACGCGGCATTCATTCCTGAAAAGTCCTCTTTTACGTGGCGAGGATCACCAGGCGCTCTCGGCAACCCCCCGATGCGGGCGATCTACCAGGCAAGAATGCCATCTCGCGGGTTCAACGCAGGACGGGTTCCAACACGGCCCAGACCTCGTCCAGGATGACTGGCTGTGCTTCTGCCGTGGGATGGATTCCGTCCGGCAACATCATGCCGGGTTCGAGCGCGATATCCTCGAGCAGGAAGGGCAGAAGTGCCACACCTTCCTGCCCCGCCAATTCGTGGAACACCGCTGTAAACCGCTCGGTGTAGGCCGGCCCGTAGTTGGGCGGAATCCGGATCTCGGAAAGGATGACGTCCGCGCCTGCCTCACGGCTCAGGTCGATCATTTGCGACAGGTTGGCCCGGGTCACTCCGATGGGCAGGCCGCGCAGGCCGTCGTTGCCTCCAAGCTCGATGATCACGATGGCCGGCTGCTGCCTCTCCAGCAATCGCGGCAGGCGCGCCAGGCCGCCCTGGGTCGTGTCGCCGGCAATGCTCGAGTTGAAAACGCGGTAAGCGTAACCATCTTCTTCCAGACGCTGCTGCAAAAGGCTCGGCCACGATTCCTGGACCTCCATGCCGTACGCGGCACTGAGGCTATCGCCCAGGATGACGATGGCGCGCTCTTCGGAGGCCTGCGCCAGGAGCGGTAACACCGTTAAAACGACGAGCAATCGGGCAAATACGAAACGCATGAACACCCCTGAAACTGATCTGCGCAGCACGGCTGCGAACGAACCGGTGCTGAGGGCCCGGCAACTGGGCAAACAGGTTACCAGCCCCGAGGGACCGCTGCGAATCCTGGACGACGTCGGGCTCGACGTTCGCCCCGGCGAGTCGGTGGCGATCGTGGGCACGTCGGGTGCCGGCAAATCCACGCTTCTGGGCCTGTTGGCCGGGCTGGACGAGCCCAGCGAGGGCCGGGTCTGGCTGGCCGGTCGCGAGGTGACCGCTCTGGACGAGGACGGACGTGCGGCATTACGGGCCGAAAACGTCGGCTTCGTATTCCAGTCCTTTCACCTGATCGCTTCGCTCACCGCGCTGGAAAACGTAATGCTGCCGCTCGAGCTTTCAGGCGCCGAGAACGCCCGAGATGCCGCGTTGGAGGCCATTCGGACGGTCGGACTGGAGCCCCGCAAGAGTCATTATCCGCACCAACTTTCCGGCGGCGAAAAACAGCGCGTGGCCATTGCCCGGGCGTTCGTCGTACAGCCGGAAGTGCTGTTCGCCGATGAGCCTACCGGCAACCTGGACCAGCGCACCGGCGAGAAAATCGTCGAACTGCTGTTCAACCTGAACTCGGAATTCGGCACGACGCTTTTGCTGGTTACCCACGACCTCGAACTCGCTTCGCGCTGCAACCGCATTCTGTTCATGGAAGCCGGCCGCATCGAGCGCGAAGAGGAGACCCGTAGCTCGTGACCGGCGGCTGGCGCGACACCATTAGAATCGCTTCGCGGCTGCTCGTGCGCGATTGGCGCGCCGGCGAACTGACGGTTTTGGTCAGTGCGCTGCTGGTGGCGGTAACCGCGATGACCGGCGTCGCCTTCCTGACCGACCGGGTCGGCCAGGCCGTGGAGATGCGCGCTGCCGAATCTCTGGCCGCCGACTTGCGCATCGAGTCGGCCGCGGCTATCGATCCGGCCTACGAGACACTGGCTTTCGAAAACGGCCTCGAGAGCGCGCGGATGACCCGCATGCCGAGCGTCGTATTTGCCGGCGAGGCCAACAGCCTGGCGGCGGTGCGCGCGGTCACCCCGGGCTATCCCCTGCGCGGGGAGCTCAAGACGGCCGAGCGCCTTCTCGCTGCTCCCTCCGTGACTAACGACGTGCCGCCACCCGGCGAGGCCTGGGCCGCGCCGCGGCTGATGGCGCGCCTGGGCGTGGACACGGGGGTCACCTTGGAGGTGGGCGCCGCGCAGCTCAAACTTACGAAGGTACTGGATTTCCGCCCGGACGAGGGCTGGAGCTTCGTCGATCTCGCGCCTACCCTGCTGATCAACGGCGCAGACCTCGAGAGCACGCAGTTGGTCCAGCCCGGGAGCCGCGTCTCTTACCGATTGCTGCTGTCCGGTCCGCGCGGCGCCGTGCGCGATGCCAAGCCGTTGCTCGAGTCACGGCTGGCCGAGGGCGAACGGCTCACCGATATCGAGGACAGCAATCCGCAGATCCGCTCCTCGATGGAACGATCTGGCCGATTTTTGAATCTGGCCTCGATGGTGTCGGTTCTCCTGGCGGCGGTGGCCGTGGCGATGGCCGCCCGCCGTTATTCACAGCGCCATCGCGATCGAATCGCGCTGATGAAATGCATGGGCGCGAGTCGCCGGCTCGTGTTCCGTTCCAGCCTGTTGCAACTGGCCCTGCTCGCGATGGCCGGCAGCGTGGTCGGCGCCATACTCGGCTTCATGGCCCAGGCCGGACTGGCCTGGTTGATGCGGGACCTGATCGGCCAGGCGCTTCCCATGCCGGGCTTTCAGCCTGCATTTTTGGGCGCGTTCACGGCCATCAGCATCCTGGCCGGATTCGCCCTGCCGGACCTGGCGCAGATGGGCAAGACACCCCCCCTGCGCGTTTTGCGCCAGGACCTGGATCCGCCCGCACTGCGCTACGGCATCACTTGGCTGGCCGGCGTGGCCGCCGTGCTGATCCTGCTCCTGTGGATCATCCGCGACACGCGGCTGGTGTTGACCATCTTCCTTGGCGCCGGCATCACGTTCGTTGCGCTGGGCGCCGCGGGTTGGCTGCTCGTGCGCTTACTGCGCGGTTTTCGAGGAGCGGCCGGTGTGGCCTGGCGATACGGGCTGTCCAACATCGCACGGCGCGGACGCGAGAGCGTCGTGCAGGTCGTCGCCTTCGGCCTGGGCCTGATGGTCTTGCTGCTGCTGTCCACCGTGCGCACCGAACTGATGGAAACCTGGCGCCAAAGCCTGCCGGACAACGCGCCCAACCAGTTCCTGATCAATATTCAGCCGCACGAAACCGCCGCGATGGCTGGCTTTTTCGAATCCCGCGGCATGGAAACCCCGGATCTCGTGCCGCTGGTGCGCGCCCGCATGAGCACGATCAACGGAGAAAACGTCACCCAGATGACCTTCGAGGATCCGCGGGGGGAACGCTGGGCGCGGCGCGACTCCAACCTCAGCTGGACGGAGGCGCTGCAACCGGATAACCGCATCGTCGAGGGCAAAATCTGGAGCGGCCTGCCCGCACGGGCCGAAGTATCCGTCGAACAGGACTTCGGACGCGAACTGGGGCTGTCCCTGGGCGACGAGCTTGGTTTCAACGTGGCAGGCGAGACCCTCACCGCCACCGTGACCAGTTTCCGAACGGTCGAGTGGGACTCGTTCAGCCCTAACTTTTTCATGGTGTTCTCACCCGGCGTGCTGAATGACTATCCCGCGACCTATATCAGCAGCATTTACCTGCCGGAAAACCAGCGCGATGTCGTACTCGACCTGATGCGTGAATTCCCCAGCGTGACGGCGATCGACCTCGATGCCGTGCTCGGCCAGGTGCGCGACGTGATGGACAAGGCGGCGCTGGCGGTGCAGGCGGTGTTCGTGTTTACCCTGCTCGCCGGCCTCACAGTGTTGTGGGCCGCGGTGCAGGCAACGCGCGACGAGCGTCGCTACGAAAGCGCGATGCTGCGCACCTTCGGGGCGTCCAGGCGGCGGGTGCTGGGCGGCGTGGCAGTCGAATTCATCGCCATTGGCCTGCTGGCCGGCGTGCTGGCTGCGGCCGGCGCGACCCTGGCAGGCTGGCTGTTGGCTGAAAACCTGTTTGAACTCGATTACGGCTTCAGCGCCGCGCTGTGGGTTGCCGGCCCGCTGGCCGGTGTCCTGCTTGTGGGGCTCAGCGGCCTCGCCGCGACCTGGCGCGTGGTCACCCACGCACCCAACAGCGTCCTTCGCGCCGCATGAGCCGCGCTTCTGTGGAATAATGCGCCCCATTCAAGTTGAACCGAAAAGAAACGAACGACATGAACATGAAACGATTGCTGATCTTTGCTTTGCTGCTGACCCTCAGCAGTTCCCTGCACGCCCAGCGCTTCAACCAGAAAGCCATCTACGACAATCTGCGTCACGGCCAGTGGGAGGCGTCCCTGCTCGGCCAGGCCAGCAGCGGTTTCGACCTGTCCGGCGACCAGGGTTCCTCGATCGACGTTGACGACGCTTTCGGATTCGGTTTCACCATCGGTTACAACCTGAACGCCCATTGGAACTTTTCCTATAAGTTCACTTTGAACAGCCCCGACTATTCGGCCGTTATCGTTCCCCAGCCGCCCGAGGGCGAGGACCCGGTTGCGCGGACGATCGATTATCAACTGGACAAGTACGCCCATGCGCTCAACGCGACCTGGCACTGGTTTGACGGCCCATTGACCCCCTTCCTCGAAGGCGGAATCGGTTACACGCGCATCGACACCAACGTTCCAAGCCAGCCTCCGGTCACGGGATGCTGGTGGGACCCCTGGTGGGGCTACATCTGTGACACGCAGTGGAAGACTTACGATACCTCGGAGATCACCTACAACGCGGGAATTGGGGTGCGTTGGGACGTGAATGGAGCCCTGTTCTTCCGCGGTGCCTACAACCGAGAATGGATCAGCATCGATGCCGGCGATCTCGAGTTCGACACCCTGTCGCTGTCCATCGGACTGATGTGGTAGGTGATGTAAAAAAAGGTCAGAGTGAGTCGCATGCTCTGACCCAGTTTCGATATCTAATCTAATCTTTTATTCAATTCTTTCAAGACGATAGAATTTTTTCATGAAGCAACGCTCGATGTTGCCGGGCGCGTCCGTTACCGCGATGTAGTCGGTGCTACGCAGGGTTCGCCCGAACGAGGTGAAGGCGATATCCCGCGCGAACCTCAGGTTCTGGCAGGGATTGTTTAGCGCAACCAGGTAATGGCGGTTGGGCCCATCGCGCAACACCACGTTCTGCAAATTGACGTAGAGCCAGCTGTGGATGTTGAAGGCGGTCAATTGCCTGAGTTCCTCGACGTTCCGCAGGTTCTTCTCGGCCAGGAGTTCATCGACCGACTTGCCTTCCTCCGGCGCCCTGCCGGCACACGCGGCCAGCATGATGGCGCCCATGGCAATCAACAGGGTTCGAAGGGTCGTATTCACGGGGCCTCCTGCTGGTGGCGTTTCAAAACCACTATTTTATCAAATCGCCCTTGGGGTCAGTTTGTCCCTGTGCTTTTCCGATTACTGAGCAGCACGGCTTTTTCCCGGTCTGTAAGAAACGCCATTTCCAGGGCGTTGGCCTGTGCCTGCCGAACCTGCACCTGGGTCAATCCAGCCTGCGGTGCAACCACTTCGTATTCGTGGCGCAGATCGATGCCGCTGATCGCGGGGTCGTCGGTGTTCAGGTTGGCGACGATGCCCTGCCCCAGGATTTCAGCGATCGGGTGAGCCGCGTAGTCATCCACCGCACCGGTATGGATGTTGGACGTGATCGCGACTTCCAGCCCGATGCGATGTTCTACGAGGTAGTCAACGAGGGCCGGATCCTGCAAGGAATGAATGCCGTGGCCGATGCGCCGGGCGCCGAGTTCGCGGATGGCCTCCCAGACGCTGCGCGGTCCTTCGACCTCCCCGGCGTGCACGGTGACTTCCAGACCGGCCTCGCGCGCGCGTCGAAAATGATCGCGGAACAGGCGGGCCGGGAATTTCTCTTCATCGCCCGCGAGGTCCAGCGCCACCAGGTGGTCTCTGTGCGCCAGCAGGGCGTCGAGTTCGTGGTGACAGGTCTCGATATCGTACGTGCGGCTCAAAATGCCGATGATCTGTGCCCGAACCCCGAAGTCGCGTTCGCCCGCGATAATGCCGTCAGCCACTGCCTCGACGACACCTTCCGGCGCCAGTCCATTCGGCTCCGCCATAAACCAGGGACTGAACCGCAACTCGACATAGTCGATGCCCTCGCGAGCAGCGTCCTCGACGTTTTCGTAGGCCACCCGCCGGCAGGCGTCGAGGTCGGTCAGAATCGCGGTTAGATATCTGAATCGACCGATGAAATCCATCAGCCCGCTACCCTTGCCTTCGATCACCACGAACGGGCGCAATCCCTCGACGTCGCCGGCCGGCAACGCGATGCCATTTCGCAACGCCAGTTCGATCACCGTCTCGAGACGAATGGCGCCGTCGAGGTGACGGTGCAGGTCGATCAGGGGCATCTCGGGATCGATATGTGCTTTTCGCTGCATAAACTTCGTGTCCGGACGAGCCGATATTCTGCACGATATTGTCCCTCGTTTACAGCCGATGCCGGGTAGATATTCCGCTGCGGCACGTGTAGGTTCATGCTGCTTAGCGCCGTAACCGTGATCTCACAATTTTTCGGTTGGGGTGCCCCCTTTTTCCACGAAGGCTATCGTCATGAAACTATTCGCATTGGTTATTTTGCTCGTACTCGTCGCATCGGCCCTGGCGGTCTGGGCCCTGCTCGGTATGTACCCCGGCAAGATTGCCCGTCAGCGAAACCACCCACAGGCCGACGCGATCGCGGTTTGCGGCTGGTGGGGTGCGATCACGCTCGGTATCCTCACACCGCTCGCCTTCATCTGGGCCTACAGTAATCCCTCCGCCACGCTGACCGGCCGGCTTGTCGAAGACGCCGGCTCTGAGCCGGTCGGCAGCTCGGATCAGGAGGGGCGGTCATGATTGTCTTCCTGACGCTGATCTACGTCGCCTTGCTGTTCGGAGCGGCCAAGCTGGGGCTGATCCGGTTGAACGCTTTCTGGAAAGTGTCGCCGGTACTGTGGATGGTGCTGCTCTTTTTCATTCTTTTCGTTCCACTGCAGTGGGGCGCGCCGGCCGGGGCGGCCAACAATTACCGGGCCGTGATGGAAGTAGTCCCGAACGTCTCGGGCGAGGTGCAAACCGTTGAGGCGCAACCGTTGCAGCCGTTGACCAAGGGCGACCCGATTTTCACCATCGACCCGGTGCAATACGAGGCCCGCGCCAGGCAACTCGAGGCCCAGCTGGTGCTGTCACGGGCCAACCTCGACAGGGCTGAAGACCTCATGGCCCGCGGTGTCGGCCGGCAGGTGGACGTCGACATCTACCAAGCCGAGATGGACTCGCTCGAGGCGCAACTGCAAAGCGCCCGCTGGGACCTGGAGAACACGGTCGTGCGCGCGCCTGCTGACGGGTACGTCGTCGCCCTGACGCTGCGGCCTGGGCAACGGGTGGCCAACCTGCCGATGCGCAGTTGGGTCGCCTTTGTGGAGCGACAGAGCGAACTGGCCGTCGGCATCCCGCAGTCACGCCTGCGCCACGTCAAACCCGGGCAGGAGGTGGAGGTCGTGCTGAGGATGTTTCCGGGACAAATCATCAAGGGACGCGTGGACCGGATCGTTAACGTCAATCCCGCCGCGCAGTTGACCCCGAGCGGCGTCATCCCGGCGGTACCAACAGCAGCGGACCCGGCGCTACCGTTTGGTGTTGTGATCACCCTGGACGACGCGGCTTTCGACCTGGCCGCCATTCCAGGTGGCGCGGTAGGCACGGCGGCCGTTTATACTGATTCGGCCGCGGCCACCCACGTGATCCGACGGGTGATGATGCGGATGGAAGCCTGGCTGAACTACATCAAGCCCTGAAGAATGAGAAGGCACGTTACGGTTGCCGGGATTCAGTTCCGTTTTCCGGCGTGGTAATTTCGATCCACCAACCCTCGGAACAAACCCGGAGTTTAGCCATGAACAAACTGATTTTCGCCGTCAGCACCTGCATTCTGCTGACCGCTACGTCCACCACCATGGCGCAAAGAAGCGGTCAGTCCATGCAAATCCAGTACGGCGTGGTCGTCTCTTCGAAATACGTACAGGAAGCCTCCAACGCTCCGGGCGGGGCACTGGTGGGAGGCGCGATCGGTCTTTATACCGGAAAAGGCAAGTCTTCTGGCAGCAAGTTCCGCCGGGCGACCGCCGGCGCGGTCGCGGGTGGCGCTGCTTCATCGGCCGCGCAGGGTGACCGCAGCGCCCGCCAGTACGAGATCCAGACAACGTCCGGCACCGTAATGATCATCTCGGACCAAACCGAAATCAAGGTAGACGACTGCGTGATCGTTGAGAACCCGGGCACCACCAACGCCAACATCCGCCGGGTGGATTCAACCCTGTGCGACCCCGCCTCGGCTGAAGTCGTGGCTGAACTGCAGGACGAAATGGTCGAAGAGGCCGAGGAATGCGCGGCAGCCAAGCGCGAACTGGCTGCGGCAGATACCGACGCGGCGTTCGACCGCGCCGTGCGCAAGGTCGAGATCCTGTGCAATATGTAACTATCCTGACCGGCTGGTAGGGGGACAATTCAGTTACGGCCCGGTAAACTGGTGGATTGACCGCCAGGCCCTCGAGCGGGCGGTACCGGGACACACATCACGAGGATGACACATGAAATACACCACCCTGATAGCCGTTCTGGCGTTTGGGCTGACCGCCTGCCAGAAATCCGATGACGCCCCATCACCGCAAACGGCACCAGAAGCGACAACGCCCGAACCCATGGAATCCGTCACCATGCAAGAGCCACGAGCAGACAAACGCCCCCACGAGATGACCCTGCACGGCATCTCGCGCACCGACGACTATTTCTGGCTGCGTGACGACGAGCGCAGCGACCCGGATGTGATTGCCTACCTGGAAGCAGAAAACGGGTTTTTCGACGAGGCCATGGCCCATACCGAGGAAATGCAATCCACTCTCTATGACGAGATGGTGGCCCGTCTCGACCCCGACGAGTCCAGCGTTCCATATGATAAAGACGGCTGGTGGTACTACTACCGCTACGAGCCCGACAAGGACTACGCCATCTACGCCCGCCGCAAGGGCAGCATGGAGGCCGACGAGGAAATCCTGGTTGACGGCAATCAGCGCGCCGAAGGCCACGACTATTACAGCCTGGCCAACCTCGAGATGAGCGACGACCATCGCTACGCCGCCATGGCGGAGGACACCCTGAGCCGACGCATCCACGAGATTCGCATCCTCGATACACAGACCGGTGAGTTCCTGCCGGAGGTGATCGGCAATGCCAACGCCTCGATTGCCTGGTCGGCTGACGGCGATTACCTCTTCTACCTCGATAAAGACCCGGAGACCCTGCTCGCTTACCGCGTGATGCGACACAAGCTCGGCACCGATCCGGCCGAGGACGAACTCGTGTACGAGGAGAAAGACAACCGCTTCTACACCGGCCTCGGGCGCAGCCGTTCCGGTGACTTCATCATGCTGGTTCACCGGGAAACGGAAACCAGCGAAGTGAAGCTGCTGCCCGCCGACCAGCCGCTGGGCGAGTTCAGAATCTTCCTGCCGCGCGAAGCCGGCCATGAATACTCCATCGACCACGCCAACGGCCGGTTTTTCATCCGCAGCAACTGGGACGCCGAAAATTTCCGTGTGCTGAGCACGACGGACCTGGCAACATCCGCCGACAAGTCGACCTGGAAAGAAGTCATTCCCCATCGTGAAGACGCGATGGTCCGCGAGATCCAGGCCTTTGACGAGTGGCTGGTAGTGGGTGAGCGCAAGGACGGCCTGCGCCAGGTGCGCGTGATCGCGCTGGACGGCAGCCTGGACCGCTATCTCGATGCCGATAGCGAGAGCTACGTGATGTGGCCCGGCACCAACGTCAACACCGACACCAGCACGGTGCGTTACGGCTATTCCAGCCTGACCACGCCCACGCAGACCTGGGAGGTGGACCTGCAAACCGGCGAGACCACCCTGCTCAAGGCTCAGCGCGTGCTGGGCGGCTTCGACAGCGCCGATTACAGCAGCAAACGCATGATGATCACCGCCCGTGACGGCACCGAGGTGCCCGTCTCGCTGGCGTATCACAAGAACACGGCGCTGGACGGATCCGCCCCGGCGCTGGTCTATGCGTACGGCTCCTACGGCTCTTCGACGGACCCCTGGTTCCGCAATTCCGTCGTCAGCCTGCTCGACCGCGGTTTCGTCTACGCGATCGCGCACATCCGCGGCGGCCAGGAAATGGGGCGCCAGTGGTACGAGCAAGGCCGCTTGATGAACAAGAAGAATACCTTCACCGATTTCGTGGACGCCACACGGGCGCTGCAGGAGCAGGGGCTGATCGATCCTGAGCGGACCTTCGCGATGGGCGGCAGCGCCGGCGGCCTGCTGATGGGCGCGGTCGTCAACATGGCGCCTGAGCTTTACCACGGTGTGATCGCGGCGGTGCCGTTCGTTGACGTGGTGACCACCATGCTGGACGAGTCCATTCCATTGACCAGCAACGAGTGGAACGAATGGGGCGACCCGCGCGAGAAGGAAGCGTTCGAGTACATGCTGTCTTACTCGCCCTACGACAACGTCTCGGAGCAGGACTATCCCAACCTGATGGTCACCACCGGCCTGCACGATTCCCAGGTGCAGTATTTCGAACCCGCCAAGTGGGTGGCGAAGCTGCGTGAGAAACGCACCGACGACAACCGGCTGATCATGAAAACCAACATGGAGGCTGGCCACGGCGGCGCCTCCGGGCGGTACCGCGCTTACGAGGAAGTGGCCGAGGAATACGCCTTCCTGGTCGACCTGGCAGGCATGGAAAAATAGCACCCGGCCTCTCTTGAACGCCTGACCGGCTGGCAAAGCAGAAGGCCTGCTTTGCCAGCCGTCGCTTCGCCCAACCGCAGGGGCTACGCCCGCATCACGTGCCGGATGCGGCACCACCGACGCGCCTTGATGAAGGTCAGGGGCGAAACCAATCCGCGCACCTACAATAGTCTCTCGATCTCGCCCTTCGGCGGCCAGGTGGTCTGGCCGAGCGGTTAGTGGGCATACCGGAGCAAACTCACTGTCGAAAAACGTGACATCGGGCCCGTCATCCCGGATCACGCGATCATCGGGCCGGACCTGTGCCCCGCGCTCGCGCGTCGCTGTTTGCATGACGGCTGTCAGCCTCCTGGCCGCAGTCACGTTGCCGGCCGAGTTGACCGCTCAGGACCTGCCGGACACACCGCCACCTTCATCCGTCACCATCGTCCGCCTGCTTTCGACACCTGTGATTGACGGAGAGATTGGTGACGGAGAATGGCAAGGCGCCGCCCTGATCGACCGCCCTTTTTACCAATTCCAGCCTGAATTCGGGCAGCATTCTGAATTTCGCACCGTGATTCGAATCGCGCAATCCGGGACCGCGCTGTTGATCGCAATAGAAGCGATGGACCCGGACATCGACCGCCTCTCCGTCGCGCGCACCCAGCGCGACGGTGGCCTCGGCGGTGACGATTCGGTGCAGATCATGCTGGACACCTTCGGTGATGATCGCACCGCCTACTCATTTCAGGTCAATGCGCTGGGAACCCAGAAAGACGAGCGCATCGCGGACAATGGACGGACCGTGGACGACCGCTGGGATGCCGCCTGGAAATCCGCCGCCCTTCGACTCGACGACCGCTGGACGGTTGAAATGGAAATTCCCTTTTCGGAACTGCGTTTCCCGTCGAGCGATAAGGACAGCTGGGGCATCAACATCCGCCGCACCATACCCCGCAACCGTGAATCCTCGACCTGGGCCTATCCGGGTGAAGCCGTTTATCGCGTCTCCAGTTTCGGTGAACTCGCCGGAATTCAGCCGCCGTCACGCGAGGACACCTGGACCTTCATTCCTTATGCCCTGGTATCCTTCGAGAAAGACGCCGATGTCGAATACCAGGCCGGGATGGACATTCGCTGGCGCCCGTCCAGCCGCTTTGGTGTCGACCTGACCGTCAATCCCGACTTTGCACTGATCGAAGCGGATGTCGAAACGATCAACCTGTCCCGTTTCGAGCTTCGTATCGACGAAAAGCGGCCGTTTTTCCTGGAAGGCAATGAGCTCTACCAACAACGCATCGAGCAGTTCTACAGCCGGCGGATCGGAGACATCGGCTGGGGCGCAAAGACAAATGGCAAGTTCGACGCCACGGATTTTTCGGCCATCGCCACGTCGGCCGATTACGAGGACGAAAACGGCCGCACCACGCAGGCCGACTACCT
>JABDPF010000002.1 GCA_013042915.1 Lysobacterales bacterium | reverse complement strand
GGCCGCGATTTCCGTCCGCAGTTCACGGTTCATGAAGACACCGGGCAACGCATCGGCCAGCAACTGACCGGACGCCAGCTCCAACGTGCCGGCTCCGCCAACGTGCAAAACGCGCGGACCCGCTTTTCCTGACTCCCGCACCGTTTCGACTACGGCGCGCAAACCGCGCAACGCCACGGCGTCTTCCGGATCTTCCGAGTTACCCAGGATTCCGCGCACGGAGATCACGATGATGTCCCGGTCTGCGATCAGCGACCGTATGCTGTTCGGTTCGAGAATGTCGCCTTGAACCACCGAGAACCCGGGATGGCGCCGCTTGATGCGTGACGGGTCACGGGTAACGCCGGTCACGAGGTGTCCGCGGGCCAGCGCCTCGTCAACAATGTGGCGGCCGATGTTGCCGCTGGCGCCGTAAACCAGCACGTGCAGCGGCTGCGGTGCCGGTTCCGGTGACGTCTCAGCGGTCGACTGGCAACCGAAAAGCGCGCTGAGGACGAGCAGTAACGTTAATCGGGCCATGGCCTGTCCTCACTGCCCATCAGGGGCTTTCGCCAAAAGGGGCAGGGCCGTAATAATGTAGCGCTCCGGCGCGTGGCCCACGTGGTAGAAGGGATAGCACGTGACCAGGGTCAGGCGCTTGTCGTCCGTCAGTTCCAATACGGACGAATCATGTTTTGGAACAATCTCGATTTCGCTGACGGCGTAGCGGTCCACGCCATGCGTTGTTTGCACGACAATCTCGGTGCCCTGCTCGATGTCTTTCAGCGCACGGAAAAAGCTATCGCGGTGCGCAGAGATTCCGAAATTGCCTTCCTCCCCCGGTTTCGCCATCCCCTTGATTCGGCCAGCCCCGCGGTCAAGCACGTGTTCTTCCGCGCCGTTCCAAACCGGAACCTGAATGTCGAGGGCATCGATAGTGAGAATCGCCAGCGGTGGCGGGTAATCCGCGTTCCGCGCAGCCTGGTAATCGCTGATCTGGGTCGGGTCCCAAAGGCTGTAGTCGGGTGCCCGCACGGCGGTCAGCACCGACTCCCCCGTCCAGGGGTCCTGGATCCAGAGATACTCCGCGTCGGTGCCGTCCCGAGCGACAGCCGTGCTGCTCAACAGCAACCCCGCGACAACCAGCCCGAACATGCTGTGGTTGCGCCATCCAAAGACTCCGTTTTTCGCTCGTCCCATCTGCATGCCCCGGTGTTTTGCGTTGCGTTATACAGCATAGACCATGATGAAGACGATTTTGCTTTCACGGACAGCCGGAGACATGCCGGTACAATGGCGGCCCATGAAACGCGTTCTGTCCATCATCGGCCCGGGGTTACTGGTTGCGGCCACCGGCATCGGCGCCGGGGACCTGGCCACCGCCAGCTTTGCCGGCAGCTACTTGGGCACCGCCGTGCTGTGGGCCGCCGTAGTCGGTGCGTTTTTGAAATTCGTCATCACCGAGGGCCTCGCGCGATGGCAGTTCGCCACCGGCACCACGCTGCTCGAAGGCGTGGTGGAACACCTCGGCCGGCCGGTCGGATGGTTGTTTCTCGCTTACCTGCTGCTTTGGTCGTTTTTCGTGGGGTCGGCGCTGATCAGCGCCTGCGGCGTGACCCTGCACGCGCTGATCCCGGTGTTCGACGATGCCGAGCGGGGCAAGGTCGTGTTTGGCGTGTGCGCGAGCCTGCTGGGGCTCGGCCTGGTGCTTGCTGGCGGCTACGCCCTGTTCGAATCCGTGATGAAGATTTGCATCGCCTTCATGTTGATCACCGTTCTTTTGACCGCCATCGTGGTGTGGCCGGGCACGGCCGAGGTATTGCGCGGGTTGTTTATCCCCTCGCTTCCGGCGGAGGGACTGGACTGGACCGTCGCTCTTTTGGGTGGAATCGGCGGCACGGTGACCGTGCTGTGCTATGGCTACTGGCTGCGTGAGGAAGGCCGCAGCGGCGCAGGCGCGCTCCGAACCAGCCGCATTGACCTGGCCTCCGCTTACGTTTTAACCGGGGTGTTCGGCATCGCGATGGTCATTATCGGCAGCACCCTGGAGCTTGACGGCCGCGGTGCGGGTCTGCTGGTCACGCTTGCCGAGCGGCTCGAGGCCTCGCTTGGCCCGGCCGGCAAATGGTTGTTCCTGGCGGGCGCCCTGGGCGCCGTGTTCAGCAGCCTGCTGGGCGTGTGGCAAGCGGTCCCTTACCTGTTTGCCGATGTCTGGCGAATGCTGGTCACCGCGCCCGGTAACCGCCCGGAAACCGCCGATACCGTCGATACTAGCTCGGCGCCATACCGGGGGTACCTTTTCGCGCTGGCCCTGCTGCCGATGGCAGGCCTGTTTCTTTCCTTCCGCGAGGTGCAGAAGATATATGCCATCGCGGGGGCTTGGTTCATTCCGGCCCTGACGCTGTTGCTGCTGGTTCTCAACGGCAGGTCCGCCTGGGTGGGCAGGCGTTTCAGAAACCGGCCAGCAACAGTCGTGGTGCTGGTGCTGGTGCTCGCGTTCTTTTCCTTGATCGCTTTGCGGTTGCTGGCCTAGAAACCGCCGCGGATTACGAGTTCATTAAGGGCCTTGCGCTGGCGTGGTTTGCTGTCACGTTTCTCCAGCTCGCCCTCACCTGTGCCGCGCTCGGCCGGATAGCCAATCGCCATCGCGGTGTATGGCTCGACGCCGTCCGGCAGGTCGAACAATTCGCGCGCGCGGTCTACACTGAATCCGCCCATCTGGTGCACGGCCAGGCCGCGGGCCGCCGCCTCCAGTGCCAGGCTGGCCGAAGCGGCACCCAGGTCATGGGCCGCGTGGCGGTTGGGCTTGCCGTTGTGTTCGTAATTCAATTCGGCCAGGCCTAACGCCAGGACCGGTGCATTCCTGGCCCATTCGCGGTTGCCATCGACCAGGGTTTCATACACGCCCTTCCAAATGTCGTCGCTGCGACCTCTCACGCCCACGATATACCGCCAGGGCTGGGCGTTGAACGAAGACATGGCCCAGCGCGCCGCCTCGAACAGGCTTTTGAGCTGTTCGCTGCTCACGTCCCGATCCGGGTCGTAGGCATAAGGGCTCCAACGCTTCCGGAAAACGTTCTGGACATCGTGGTCCACGGGATTTCTCATCATTCTCTCCTTTCAGTCTGGGCTCGTCCTCGTCGCGATCAGGGCCGTCGGCCCTGGATATCTTGATTTTCATGGTGTCTTCGTGCCAGATTTTTACCCATCGTTGATCTAAAGATTAAATCGTTCTAATTAACGAATAAATAATGCCGATTGAAAATCATCTTTGCGTTTTTGTGAACATCAAGGAAAAGCGCTTCCGGGCAGAGTCCGTGAGATGAACACGGCCGTCGTGCGCCCGGGGACTTCGAACACGGAGGCCCGTGGGTCGTGGCGTGCGGTTCTGACCACGGGATCGGCCGAGGCCTGCTGCACAGGATGCAGTTCATATCCCCGGGTGTGCGGAAACGGGAAGGTTTGCGCCTGAGGGCTTGTATTGAACAGCACGACGAACCGGCCGTGGCGCTCGTCTTCAAGACTCATCACGATCAGTCCGGCCAGCTGCTCCGGCCCGGTGTTGTGGAACCGCAACGCCAAACGAATAGCCGCCGCGTCGCGCAGGCGAAAGAGCGGCGATGACTTCCGGATTTTGAGCACTTCGCGCAAGTGCGTCACGGCCGCGCGAATGTGGCGGGGCGCGGGCGCCAGTTCCGGCCGCGCCAGCAGTGGGCCCGCTTGCAGCCAGTTGGCCTCGTTGTCCCAGGCAGGGGGCAGTCCGCGGGGCCAGCCGTTGTCGCGGTAGCTGAAGTCAAGCTGGTTGAACCAGTCGCCCGAGTCGTAGGAGTTGCGGTCGAGGGATTTCGATCGCAGCATGTCCTGCCCGGCGTGGAAAAACGGAACGCCCTGGGCCAGGGCTACGATGCTGTTGGCCAGGTTCACGGCACGCACCCGGTCGTCCATGGAGGTCGAGAGCGGCAGCTTGTACTGGTTGATATCGAACAGCGTCTCGTTGTCGTGCGCCGCCACATAGTTGATGACTTCCTGCGGGTCACTGGCGTAGGCGGCACCCTGACCGTGGTAGTCGATCTCGCTCGCGGCAACCTCCAGGCCCCGGTGGTTGATGAAGCGGTAGTCTCGAAGGCTTCCGGCGAGGCCCGCGCGGACGAGGTCGGTGAGCTGCAGCAGTTCCAAGCGCTCTTCATCGCCGCCCTCGTTTTCCCGGTTGGGGTCGGTGTACAGTCCGTTGGCGAACCCCTGGCTGCGCACGTGTTCGAGGCCACGGTCATCGTGCGCACCGCCGCGTACTGCATCGCGGAGGCGGTCGTTGAAGGTTCCCACGCCGCTGCCCATCCCCATGCGTGCTTGCGAGGCTTGCACGAAACGCGCGTCGTCGGCGACTTCGCCGAAGTTCCAGCCCTCGCCGTAGAGGCAGATTGCGCGGCCGTCGACCCCGTCTTGCTCCAGGCTCAGGGCCTGGAGTGCGTCGCGCGCTTTTTCGATGTTGCCGCGGCTGTGGTGGCCCATCAGGTCGAAACGGAATCCGTCGATACGGTAGTGCCGGGCCCAGGTGAGCAGCGAGTCCAGCATCAGCTTTTCCATCATCGCGTTTTCGCTGGCGGTATTGGCGCAGCAGGTGCTGGTCTCGACCCGGCCCTGCGCGTCGAGGCGCTGGTAGTAATCCGGCACGATCCGGTCCAGCACCGAGGTCACGGCCTGGCCGCTGGCCGGGGTGTGGTTGTAGACCACGTCCATCACCACGCGCAGGCCGCGTGCGTTGAGCGCCGTCACCATCCCGCGAAACTCGCGGATGCGGGTCACGCCGTCCGGGTCGGTGGCGTAGCTGCCCTCGGGCACCGTGTAATGGAAGGGGTCGTAGCACCAGTTGAAGGCGTCGCGGGCGCGGACCTTGCCGATCTCTTCCTGCGGGCGAGGCGAGTCGGACGCGAAGCCGCCGAGGGCGGGCGGGCTTAGCCGGCTCGCGGGATCCTCGGGGATGGTCGCGCAGTCAAAGGCCGGCAGCAGGTGCACGTGAGTGAGGCCCGAAGCAGCCAGAGCGTCCAGGTGGCGCAGGCCGTGGCTGTCGTCCAATGAGAACGCGGCGAAGGTACCGCGCTGCCTTGGCGGTACCAGCGCGTCGTCGATGCTGAAATCACGCACGTGCAACTCGTACAGCACGATGTCTTCGTGCGCATCGAGTGCCGGCTTTTTCACCACCTGCCAGTTGGCAGGGAGCAGATCCTCATCTGATAGATCGACGATCTGCGAGCGGCGGCTGTCCGTCGCCAGGCCGTGCGAATACGGATCGGTTACCCGGTTGAGTTCGAAGCGCCCGGTGCGGCGAACGAATACCTCCACCTCGTAGAGGTAGAACTTGCGATCCCAATCCGCCCGGCCCTCGATGGACCAGGTGCCCGTGGCGGGACCACGCTGCATCGGCAGGGATTGCACGGGCTCGCCTCCCGGGCCGGAATCGTCGAACAGCAGCAGACGCACGGCACGCGCGGTGGGCGCCCAGACGCGGAGCGACGGTACGCCGTTCTCGAACACGACGCCCAGGTCGCCGTCGTGAGCGTAGAGATCGTCCAGCACGCCCGCCGGTTGCAGCGCGGTGGCGTCCAATAGCCCTCCGTGGGGACCGACGGCTGATACCACGAAGTGACCGCGCAGGATGGCCGGGATCAACTCGAGGGCAGGTCGTGGGATTTGAAAAACTGGAGTTCCTGCAAGGTGCGGATATTTATCCAGCAGATCGCCGCTGATAATGCCCTTTGCACGCAATTCCACGGTCTCGTTGCCGATCAGCGCGGGCTCGAGCGGCGCATCGAGACTGAAATGCAGCCGGACGGCGCCTTCCACCGCTGGCCGCCAGGCGATGGTGTCCTCGGCGAGCCAATGGGCGCGGGCTTCGCGCAGGTCTTCCGCTGGCATGGCGGCAACCGGGACAGCAAGCAACTGCATCAATCCCGCCAGGCCCAGCACGACCCACGCAGCCCGGTGCAGCCCGCCAACTACCATGAAACGTGAGGTGTTCAAAGGAATCTCCGCGTCGAAAGGACATTTCGAAAACCGAGGTCAGAGTAGCGCAGCTACTTTGACCCCTTGTGTCTTTCACTCTGTCCCCCGTGTTGCCCACTGTCAACGGCCTGAATTCGTATTCATCCGGTCGGATGCAGAGGCCTTGCTGCATAATGGGTCCATCGAAAAAATTCAGCCGGAGATGCGCCATGACGTTTAGAAATATCGTGCTGATCGGCACCGCTGCCCTCTCGCTGGCAGCCTGTGCCACCGAGTACACCCGACCCGACACCAGCGAAGCCCAGAGAAAGAAAGACCTGGAAGAATGCCAGGACATCGCCTACGGCAAGAACCCGGGGGACTGGACGCCCGACGGGCCCGATTACCAGGCACGAAACAGCGTGGGTTGCCCCAGCGGCGACTGCCAGGCCAAGCCGGGGCAGGCCGTGCACGGCAGCCCTAGCGTCGATATGAACCGCGCAGATCGCGAGCGGGCGGTGTTGGCGTGCATGGAGTCACGCGGTTACAGCTACTGAGCCGGTGGCCTGGCCATGTAGGAGGTGCTAATCCGGGGCGGCGCAGTATTTCTTGACGTAGTCTTCGTGGCCCGGGAGCTTGTCGACGGTGGCGGCGATGATGGTCTGGATACTGGTCAGGAAACGGCCCATCTGGCCCTCGTCGATGCGGTCGGCCAGTGGGTGCCACCCGGCGGGCAGAATGCCCTGGCCCACCATGACCTGCAACCAGGCGGCTTCGGTGAAGAGTTCGTCGAACTCCCGGTGGATGCGGCCGTTGGCCAGGAACAGGTCGGTACGACGGTGTAGCTCAGTCGGTACGGGCAGTTCCCGGCGGTCGATCCAGAACTGGCTATCGTCGCGTTGGTTGGCATGGTAGTGCAGGATCAGGAAATCGCGGATACGCTCGAACTCCCAGGTGCAACGACGGTTGTACTCGTCGATATCGACCTGTTCGAATCCTTTCCGCGGGAAGTACTCGAGCAGCCGGCTGATACCAGTCTGGATCAGGTGGATGCTGGTCGATTCGAGCGGCTCCATAAATCCGCTGGCCAGGCCCAGGGCCACGCAGTTGCGGTTCCAGAACTTCTTGCGGCGCCCGGTTTTGAACTTCAGCAACCGGGGCTCGTCCAGTGTTTCTCCCTGCACGTTATCCAGCAGAACCGAGACCGCCTCGTCGTCGCTCATGTACTGGCTTGCATACACATGCCCGTTACCCACGCGGTGCTGCAACGGTATGCGCCACTGCCAGCCGCAATCGAGCGCCCGGGCCGTGGTGTAAGGCCGCATCGGTCCGGAGTGGGCGGTCGGCACCGCCACCGCCCGGTCGCAGGGCAGCCAAAGGGACCAGTCCTCGTAGCCCGTTTCCAGGGCATCCTCGATCAACAGGCCGCGAAAACCGGTGCAGTCGATGAACAGGTCGCCACCGACGCGCTTTCCGCCCTCCAGAGTGACGGCTTCGATGAACCCGTTTTCCTTGCCGATCGCCACGTCGACGACTTTGCCTTCCCTGCGCCGCACGCCGCGCCGCTCGCTGTAGCCGCGCAGGTACTTCGCAAACAGCGCCGCGTCGAAGTGGTAGGCGTAAACCAAGCCGCCCAGGTGCATGTCGGGCACGTTGTCGAGGTGTGAGAAGCGGTTGGCAACGGCCGCTGTCTCGTTGAGCGAGTACTTCCACAGACTACTCGCCTGACCCACGGCCCGCGCCTTGAGCCAGTAGTGATGAAAATCGAGTGAACCCAGCTTGCGCCCGATCGCGCCGAAGGCGTGCATATACGTGTCGTCCAGGCGGCCCCAGTCGCTGAACTGGATGCCCAGCTTGAAGGTTCCGCGCGTGGCGCTCAGCATCTCGGCCTCGTCGATGCCCAACAGGCCAGTGAACAAGCGGATTTGGGGAATGGTGGCTTCACCGACGCCCACGGTTCCGATATCGTCCGACTCGATGAGCTCAACCGTCAGCATCCCTTTGAAAAACTCCGATAACACCGCAGCCGCCATCCACCCAGCCGTGCCGCCGCCCACGATGACTACCTTGCGAATCGGGTCTCTACTCATCTGATGCCTCCATGACCGTGGCGAGCTAAGTAAATGGCTCTAGCTAATACTCCTCAGTATAGTCGCAGCGCCGCCCCCGGGCCGGGTGTATCCGCGTTGAAATGACGTCGGGCCTTAGCGAGGATGTCAACCAAAACCGGGCCGGTTCGGGGGCCAAAAAAAACCCCCGCTAAGACGAAAAGAGCGGGGGTTTTAGTAATGGCCCGAGGGCCGGTTTCGGCCTACCAGTTGTAAGAAGCGCCAAGCAGGTAAGTACGGCCGTAGCGCTGGTAGTCGATGATTTGACGCGTATCGTCATTGGCGAAGGTCGTGAAGGCCTCGTCGGTCAGATTGTAGACCTGGAACAGCAGGCTTAGACCGGTCAGTTTGCCACCGAAGAACCAGCTGGCCTGGCCATCAACGACCGTTTCCTCGTTAACGGTACGGAATTCTCGGCCGGCGCCGAAGCCGGATACCTCGCCGAGGAACTCGGAACGGTAGCGGGCGCTGGCGCGAACGGAGAAGCGCTCGTTCTCATAGTACGCGGTCAGGTTGTAGACATCCTCGGACAGGCCGGGAAGGGTGATTTCCTCCTCGTTCACGGTCACGTCGCTTTTGGTAAACGAAGCGCTGGCGATCACGCCTAGTCCTGTTAGTGAATCAGCGAAGTAGCCGAAATCGAGTGCACCTGCCACTTCGAAGCCGTAGATCTTGCCTCCGCCCTGGTTCTGCGGAATGCTGACCAGGCCCTCCCTGAGAACCGGGTCGAATCCGCCGGTCGGGAAACCGGTGAAGTCATACACCTGCGGGGCGTCATTCACCCAGGAGTCGAGGTCCTTGTAGAAACCCGCGACGGCCACGTAGCCGATCCCGTCATCCAGGTATTTTTCGTAGGAGAGGTCAAAGGCGTTTGCGATCCAGGGACGCAGTTCCGGGTTGCCACCGCTGCCGCCCCAGGGCGAATTGTTGATGTCGGTCTCGTCGACCTTGGAGGTATCGAAGCCCCAGTTTAGGCTGGCGCGCATCTGGTCCATGCGCGCCCGGGCCAGCGTGCGGGCGTAGGCGAAGCGAATCAGGTTGCTGTTGCCCACGTCGAAGGTGACGTTCATGCTGGGCAGCCACTCCGTGTAGTCGTCGCCGCCGGAGGTTGGGAACAAAGCCACGTCGTCGCCGGTACCAGAGGCCGAAGCGGCTGACGAGCTTTGATCGGTCCGCACATACTGCAAGCCGAAGTTACCGTAAACCATTACGTCGCCCACGTCGGTGTCGAAGTTGACCATGGCGAAGGCCGAAGTCAGGTCCTCTTCAACCGTCCAGCTCTTGATCACGACATCGGCGTTCGGATTACGCACCAGCGTGAAGATACCGCTACTAATCGAAGCGATCGGGTCGTAAGTGACCATGCCCGGGATGCCGATGTGGGAAAGGTTGGTCAGACCGGTTTCTGCCGGCAGCGGGGCGGAGATGTCGCCGTTACCCAGGCCGACGAACCACTCGTCCGCGACCTTGTACTTTTTTCGGGTCTGATAGTTAACGCCAAACTCGATGCTGGACAGCCAGTCGCCGCCAACTTCGTACAGGGCGCGCAGGTCCAGCGTGGTCAGTTCATCCTCGATGCTCGGGCTGTTGTTGTAGCCCAGCTGGCCGCCCGGAATGATGTCGCCACCCCAACCCTGAGGGCTGGTCAGCATTACGAGGTTCGGGTCGGTGTAGTCGAGGCTGGAGGAGAATAGGGCGCCCTTGCCGTCGCGCATGTCGAAGCTCAGGCTGTCAAACACGGGCAAGCCGTTCGGCCCTGTGCCGGAATAGGTTTCCAGAAGGACGTCCTTGCGGTCCATCTTGGAGTAGCTCAGGTCGGTGGTCACCACCCAACCCTCTGCCACGTCCCACTCTAGGTTCCAGCCAGCGGCCGTCAGCTCGGAGTCACGGTTGTTGATGTCGTTACGCATCACGCCCTTGACGTTGTCGAAGGTGCCGCTGACGACCAGTCCGTCCTCGACCGTGTAGCCGGGCTGCAGTGCCGCTGACGACCAAAACAGCGGAAACTCGATTCCGCGCAGGTACTGGGTCTCCTCGAACTCAGTGTAGTAGAGGTCGACAGAGGTGCGAACGCGGTCGCTGACCTGCCACTCCAAGGTGCCGATGATGCCGGTCCGCTCCAACTCGTTGCTCTGAGCGTAGGGTTTTGCACCACCGATGACGGCGTCACCGTTGACATCCGGGTAACCCCAGGCATTGAAACGCTCACTCTGGGTCGGCGTATCGGCGTAAGCAAAACCGAAGGCCACACCGACGGTGTCGTCCATGAACTGGTCGACGTAGGTTACGCTGCCGCGCCAACCGTCGTCGGAAGCATCGTTATTCAGGGCGGTGATGTCGTTCCAAACGTAACGGGCATTGGCCACGAGAGCCTGCTTGCCGTATTCCAGGGGGCGAATCGTCTGCATGTCGACAGTGCCGGCCAGCCCCTGACCCATCAGCGTGGCATTGGGTGTCTTATACACGATCGCCTGGCTGATCATTTCAGATGGGTATTGGTCGAACTCGACGCCGCGGTTGTCGCCCGAGCTGACCTGTGGGCGGCCATTGAGCAGCGCGGTGGTAAAGTCGGGGCCGAGGCCGCGAACGCTGAGCACTTGGCTACGGCCATTGAGGCGCTGGGCCGTGACGCCCGGTAAGCGCGCGAGGGAGTCCGTGATACTGACGTCGGGCAGCTTGCCGATTTCCTCGGCGGAAATGGCTTCGACAATGGAGGTCGAGGTGCCCTTGATGTCGACGGAGTTCATCAGACCGCGGCGAATACCGGTAACGATGACTTCCTCGGCAATCATTTCATCGTCGGCGGCCTGGCCTTCAGAGTCCTGGTCCTGCGCGAGGGCTATTCCGGGAAGCGCCAGCAACATCGAGATGGCGGCTGCCAGTTCCTTGCGGCGAATCGTGCCATTGCTTTTCATAGTTTCACCTTGCGAGTGTTGTGTGCCTGAGTTTTGGTGGTTCTTTGATTGCGCACTCTATAGACCTAAGCCTCTGCCGGGCAAGATTATGCAAACGTATTCAGTCGTTTCGCAAGGAAAACGAGGGATTCCCTGCTGTTCTTATTCAATTTTCCAAAAAAAAACTGGCCGGGATTCAGCTCATCGCATCAATCGAGCGACAGTTTTTTCGCACGTACATCTGGTGCGTGGTCATTGCGTTGACCGCTTCGCGGATCACGCGGCGCAGGCTGGCAAGCCGCTTGGCCCCGTCGATGCCACGCTCGTCCACCAGTGGATCGTAGCGCTCCGGCCAGTTGAACTGACCAATGTGCACGGCCAGCCAGTTGGGGTTTTGAAACAACTCGGTACCGGTCGACACCAGGCGCCCATAGCGGCGGAAGTGGTCCATCTTGTATTGCAACTCGTCTGGGATGGTCATGCCGGCGCAATATCGCCAAAGACCGGAATCTTCGCGCTCTGTGGCGTGGTAGTGCAGGATCAGGAAATCGCGCACCCGTTCATACTCGTTGGCGGTAATCCGGTTGTATTCCTCGATAGCCAGCGGATCCAGGTCGCGGTCGGGAAATAGGGCCAGCAGGCGGCTGATGGCACTCTGAATCAGGTGGATGCTGGTCGACTCCAGCGGTTCCAAAAACCCGGCGGACAACCCGATCGCGACGCAGTTGCGGCTCCAGAACATCCGCCGCCGGCCAGTCTGGAATTTCAGGAACAGGGGATCGGCCAGTGCGCGGCCGTCGAGGTTGGCCAGCAACTTCGCCGCTGCGGCATCCTCGTCCAGGAACTGGCTGCAGTACACGTAGCCATTGCCCGTGCGATGCTGTAACGGGATGCGCCACTGCCAGCCTGCGTCGTGCGCGGTGGAGCGCGTATAGGGCGTGAACTCGCCACCCCTGGCGCAGGGCACCGCAACCGCGCGGTCGCAGGGTAGCCAGTGGGTCCAGTCCTCGTAGCCCGAGTTGAGGGCGCCCTCGATCAGCAGGCCGCGAAAACCGCTGCAATCGACGAAGAAATCCGCCTCCACCGTGTGCCCGTCATCCAGCACGACGCCGGTGATGTTGCCGCTTTCATTGTGTTGCGCCACGTGGGCAACGCGCCCTTCCACGCGCTCGACGCCGCGCTGTTCCGAGTAGTGGCGCAGGTAGCGCGCGTACAAGCCGGCGTCGAGGTGGTAGGCGTAGTCGAATGTAGATTGGACCAGGCGGGGGTCCTTGGTCGGTCGCTGAAAGCGGCCCTCGCGGGCGGCCACGTTGGCCACCGAATAATCGCCAAGCGGCGTGACCTCTCCCTCGCTGCGCGCTTTCAGCCAGTACTGGTGTACCGGTATGGAGTCGAAATCGGCCCCGAACTGGCCGAACGGGTGCATGTAGCGGTGCCCCTTCCGGGCCCAGTCGACGAATTCGATGCCCAGCTTGAAACTGCCCTGCACCGCGCGCATGAAATCATTCTCGTCGATACCGAGCTCGCCGTTGAAGCGCTTGAGCGGGGGGATCGTGGCCTCGCCTACACCGACCGTACCGATTGCTTCCGACTCGACCAGCGTCACGCCGCATTTCCCGTGCAGCATGTTGGCCAGCGCGGCGGCGGTCATCCAGCCGGCCGTACCGCCCCCGATGATGGCGATGCTGCGTAGCGCTCTGTCTTTCATTCAGACCTCGTCGACCTGGCGGGACACTGAGCCCGGGATGGTATCATGGCAAGGAAACGATCCCGCCCGGGAACGGCACACAACGCAGCGTGGGTTGATGGGCTCAGGCAAGACCACATCGTTCGATATTGCGAAGCGGGCCGGGGTTTCCCAGGCCACGGTCTCCCGCGCGCTGCGCAACAGTCCCTTGGTCAACCCGGAAACCCGTGAAAAAGTTCAGCGCATCGCGCGCGAGATGAACTACCGCGTCGATCGCAGCGCGGCCGGGCTGCGGTCGCAACGCAGCAATACCATCGCCTTGCTGTTTTTCGAAGACCCGACCTCGGACGACTCGCAGATCAACCCATTCTTCCTCACCCTTCTCGGCCACATTACGCGGTACGCCACCCGGCAGTCATACGACGTACTGGTCTCGTTCCAACAGCTCAGCGATGACTGGCTGAACGAATACGTCGTAAGCAACCGGGCGGACGGGATCATCCTGCTGGGCTACGGCGATTACGGCCGAATCTCCGACAAGCTTCAGCGCCTGCGCGAGGAGGGCCTGCCGTTCACGATCTGGGGTGCCACCGTGCCGGAACTCGAAGGACACGCGATCGGCTGCGACAACCCGAGGGGCGGTGAGCTCGCCACCCGGCACCTGCTGGGCATCGGCCGCCGCCGGGTCGCTTATATCGGCAGCGCCTCGGATGACGCGCCCGAGTTCAAGCTACGCTACCAGGGCTATTGCCGCGCGCTCGAAAAGGCGGCCATCGAGCCGGACCCTCAACTTCTGATGCAAACGGACAACCTCGAGCTTTCCGCCTACGACGCCACGCAGAAACTCCTCGACAGCGGGGTCGAATTCGACGCGATTTTTGCTGCCAGCGACCTGATCGCGTTTGGCGTGATCAAGTGCCTTAAAAAGAACAACATCGCGATACCGGACCAGGTCTCGCTGGTAGGTTTCGACGACCTGCCAGCCGCCACCTACTTCAGCCCCGCGCTGACCACCGTTCGCCAGGACACGCGCCTGGCCGCGCATGCCCTGATGGGCAACCTGCTTAAAATGATCGAGGGCGAGGACGTCACCTCACCACGCATACCGATCTCGATGGTCGTGCGCGGGTCCTGCGGCGGAAGACAAGGCTGATTTCACGTAGGCCGGCCGTCCAGGGCCGGTTCACCGGGATCCATGCGCGTCCTGAATTCGTATTCAGGCCTCGATGTTATGGCGTTGCGGCCACTCCCGCGTTTAGCATGGCCCCATGCTCGCTTTCCAGAAAAACAAGACCGCCGCGTTTTTCGCGCTGATCAGCCTGCCCTCGACGGCTATGGGCTTCGCCCTGTCGATCCAGATATCGGCGCTGAGCTGGATTCTCGTAACGCAGTACAAGCTCGACATCCACGACGTCGGCCTGGTGTGGGCCGCGGGGCCGCTGGCCGGCATCATCGGACAGGTGCTAATCGGGGTGATCAGCGACCGCGTGTGGTTCTGGAACGGCCGCAGGCGTCCCTTCATCCTGGTCGGAGGCGTGCTGGCCGCGCTGATGCTGCTGGCGCTGCCCCACCTGGACGTGATCTCGGCCGGCATGGGTATCGGCGGAATACTGGGCGTGGCTATCGCTGTGGCCCTGACGCTCGACCTGGCGATCAACGTCAGCTTCAACCCGACGCGTTCGATTATCGCCGACGTCACAGATGATGGCGACGAGCGCACCAAGGGTTATACCTGGATGCAGACGATCTCGGGCACCTTCGGCGTGGCAGCTTACGCGGTCGGTGCGCTGTGGAACAACTACGTTTTGATCTACGCCGGCGCGGTGATCGTGCTGCTGTTCTCCATCATTCCACCGCTGTTCGTCACCGAGCCGCGTGAATTGGACGCGTCGGCGGACGCAAGCGTCAACCGAGGCGACGACCCAGGTAATGATGATTCACTGCGCAACATGTTGCTGGCCATACGCCCCTTGTGGGCCTTCCTGGTGTACGATATTTATGCAATGGGCCTGCGGTTGGCGGGTATCGAGGTCGAACACTACTACGCCGAAATCGTCTGCGGCATCGCCACCGTTGGTCTGATGGCGCAGGCCCTGGCTGAAAAGGAAGTAGCGGGCCGTCCCGGCCGCGCCGCCTTTCGCAAAGTCATCGCGGCCCATTCTTTTAGCTGGGTGGGCATCCAGACCACCTTCGTGTTCCTCGTCGTCTACCTGCAACAGGCATTGCCGCAGCTCTCGGACATCGATTTGGGCCGTGTGGGTTCGACCAGTTTCCTCGTATTGAATGCCGTCGGCGCTTTGTTACCCGCATTCGTCCTGATGCCGATGGCCAAACGGATTGGTCGGATCAGAACTCACGCGATCAGCCTCGCCTTCATGACCGCCGGCTACGTGGGCCTCTATTTTTACGGCGCCACGCCCGGGCAGGTCTACTTGTTGATGGCCGTCGTCGGCATCGGCTGGGCCTCCATTGTCAGCCTGCCGTTCGCGATCGTGTCTCAGAAGGTCAACCAGGCCCGGATGGGCCTTTACATGGGCTTGTTCAACCTGTCGGTGGTGTTACCGCAGCTCATTGTCAGCCTGGGCATTGCGTTGTTCGTCAGCCGCGCACCGGATAAGGGCGTCATCTTCCAGATCTCGGCCGCGAGTCTGGCCCTGTCGGCCTTTGCCTGGAGCCTGGTCAAAGAAGAGTGAAGGTGTCCGGCGAGCGCCGCGCACACGGCGGAGCCTTGAACGCCGCCGACCCGTGCCTTTCGCCCGGGTCTGTGCCTGGGGTAAAGTGCTGAGGATGCAATTTCTTCTACCTTTCCTGGCGGTGGGGCTGGGCAGCATGGTTGGCGGCATGGCCCGCTACGGCCTGACCCTGGCCACGCAGAACGTCTCGGCATTCAGCCTGCCGTACGGTACGCTGCTGTCCAACCTCGGCGGCTGCCTTCTGATCGGCGTCCTGGCGGGCCTGGGGGCACGCACCGAATTGATGTCGGCGGAGGTGCGTCTGCTGCTGGCAACCGGGTTCTGTGGTGGATTCACAACGATGTCTTCCTTCATTTACGAGCTGGGCCAATTCGTGCAGGGCCGGGAATATTTTTTCGCTTCGAGCTATTTCATTGCCACGCTGGCAGGCGCCGCCCTGGCCTTTGGCCTGGGCCTGCTGATCAGCGGGCTGATACTGAGGTAAGCCATGGAAATCTCCGGACCGGCGGTACGCATGAGAATCTACCTGGGCGAGAGCGATCGCCTCGGCCACATCCCCCTCCACGAAGCGGTGGTCAAGCGCGCACGCGAGGAAGGCCTGGCCGGCGCCACGGTGTTGAAGGGTGTTTTGGGTTTTGGCGCCTCGGACCACATCCGCACCTCCAAGCTGCTCGATCTTTCGGGCGATATGCCGCTGGTGGTGGAAATTGTCGACACCACTGAAAAAATCGAGGCGTTTCGGCCGGTGCTGACCGAGATGATGGAGCGTTGCGCCAAGGGCGGCATGGTCACCCTGGGTGATGTCGAGGTGCTGCACTACAAGCCGGGAAAGAAACCGGCCTGACGCCAACACCCGGTTATTACCGCGGTTTCATCATCACCGTGCGAGCGTCCCTTGAACGGCAGCGCGGCCGGCTTACGTCTCCGAACCCAGGGCGACTTTTACGGCCTGGGCGCTGACACCGCTGCTTTCCTCGGCGGCGAAGAAGGCGATCATCTCGGCCACTTCGCGCGGTGTGGCGACCCGGTTGGGGCGGTACAGGGCCGCCCGTTCCTTCCAGACCTCATCTGCCTTCACGCCCCGCAGCTCGGCCTCGGCGCGCGCCGAGCGGTCCGCCATCGCCGTTTTGACCCAGCCGGGCAATACCGCGTTGGACGTTACGTTGAATTCGCCGCAATCCTGGGCCACCGCCTTGGCCAGGCCGATCAATCCGTGCTTGGCCGCGGTGTAGGCCGAACCGGCGTATTCGGCGACATCCCCGGCAGTGGAGGCAACGTACACGCAGCGCCCGTAGCCGCGTTCCACCATCCCGTTCGTGATTAGTCGTGAAAGGTAAAAAGGCGCATCGAGGTTGATCCGAATGGTCTCTTCCCAGGTGGCCGGGTCCTGCTCCCAGATGACTTTTTCATGGGCGGAACCAATGCCGTGATTGCATACGAAGATGTCGATTCCACCCAGCCGGCGTTCGGTTTCCTCGACCACCCGCGCGCAGCCGGCTGCAGTTCCCAGGTCGGCTGCAACGTAATCGAGCCCCAGCGCCTTCAGCTCCTGCTTGGACCGTGCCACGGCCATCACCCTGGCCCCGCGCTCCGCCAGGATACGTGCCGTCTCCTCGCCGATTCCGCGCCCAGCTCCGGTCACCAGCGCTACCCTGTTTTTCACTCCTGACATGGTGTCCTCCCTTCAATAGCCCCGCTCGATATCGATGCGGAATTTCAACGACTCACCCGATAGGAACCGCTCGTAATTCTCCCTGAAAATGGCGGCAATGTCTGCCGGCAGGCTTCGCGCAGCAACGTGCGCGGTGACGATGCAATTGCGGGCATGCCACAGCGGGTTATCACGGGGAAGCGGCTCTTCAACGAAAACATCGAGAGCTGCCCCTGCCATGTCGCCTCGCTCCAATGCATCGGCCAAGGCGAACTCATCGAGCACCGGACCGCGCCCGACGTTCACCAGGTATGCGGACTTCTTCAGGGCGGCGAAGGCATCCTTGTCCAACAGCCCACGGGTAGCCGGCGTGTCGGGAAGCGTGCAGACAACGTAATCGGCTTCGCTCAGAAACTCGGCCAGGCGCCGGACGGGAAAAACCGCATCGAAGCCATCGACCCGCCGCCCGCTGCGACTCAGGCCGGTGACCCGCATGCCGAAGGCGGCTGCGACTTTTGCGAGGTGGCGGCCGATTGAGCCGGTACCGAGAATACCCATGGTCTTGCCCGTTGGCGAACCGCTGTCCTCGGGCCACCAGCTGCGTCGCGCCTGCCTTCCTAGACGCTCGCGCAGCTTGATTTCGAACGCCAGGACGTAGGCCATTACGTAGTCGGTGATGGGTGCGCCGAAGACGTCTTTCACACCTGTGAGAACGAAGTCGCGGCGCGCCTGCGACAGCAAAGGCCGAACGCCCGCCCAGGTCGATTGGATCCAGCGAACCTCCGCCCCGCCGGCCAGGTACTCCGCCACGATGTCGGGTTGTCCAAGGACCACGGGAAACGCGCGCGGATCGTCGAGCGCTCCCTGCGCCGCAGGCGCCGCCACCAGTTCGGTGCCCGAAGACGCCAAGGCACCCAGTTCGGCCAGGTAACGATCGGCATCGGGCGCAAGCACCAGGACTCGTGGGCGCATCATTCAGAAACCTCGCTTAGAGAGAGCCAGTATAGCCGGGCGCAGCGACACTTTGTGTCAGCCACTGACGTTAATCGGGTCAAAAAGGCAAGATGATCGCGAGGCGCTTTTCCCTTATGTTCATGTTTTTTAATGACTTGTTTTAATTAGACTAAAACTGGCACTGTTCCTGCATTAATAACAGTGTATTCGTTCGCCCACGCGACGGAAAACCCAACGCTGGGGGAGTCAAGGAACCATGAACACGAGCAAACAAGCAATGCCAGGCATTTCTTTGCTGGAGGTAATCATTGCCTTTGCGATCACGTCTATCCTGGTCGCGGTCAGCATGCCCAACTTCAAGGACTACACGGCGCGCGCGCGCGTCAGCGAGGCGCTACAGCAGGCCATACCGGCCCAAAACGCCCTGGTCCGAACCTGCATGGAGAACAACCGAGCCGTTGTCAGCGAAAACCGTGATGCCGGCTATACCTATCGGCCGTCATTGCCCGAACGCGACTTTATCGATCGCGTGGAATTGAACGCCGACTGTGCGCGCAAGAGGTTGTCCGTCACGGTCTGGACCTTCAATACCGGCGCGTCTCCAAATCCGATCATCGAATGGTCTGCTAAGATTCCGAAAGGCGTAACCGCGGAGGTATTCGAACCGCCGTATTACTGGACCTGCCGCGTCATTCGGGGCGATTTCGCGCACCTGCCTCCCGAATGCCGTAAACGGTACCGCAAGTCCTGAGTATCACGGGCGCATTCCACTCAAGGCGTCGTCGCGCTACATCCAGCGGTGACCACCCACGCTGATGTAGCCGTGGTTACCCACGGGGACGCCCACATTCAAGCCGACGCCGACATTCCCGCTGCAACCCGCGAGGGACAAACAGCAAACCGCCAGCAGACCGATCAGGATGACCCGGGTGATTCGTTTCATCTGTGCGTCTCCTCTACCGTGTCCATTGCTTCAAAGCCAGTATCGCGCCAGCCGGGTCGACCACGACGGCCATCGAACCGTCACGGAACTCGGGAGACGGCCCGAGCAGAACCTGTCCGCCCTCGGCCTCTACCCGGGCGGCTGCCACGGCCACATCGACCACGCCGAAATGGGTCAGCCAGAACGGTTCGATGTCGTCCGTCGGACGCGGCATGATGCCGGCGCGCTCCTGCCCCTGAGATCGCAGCACCCGATAAACGCCCAGCGGTCGCTGCTGCTCGACAATATCCATGCCGGCCATCGCCGCGTAAAACCCGGCCGCCTCGGCGGCATCGGAGCTGACCAACTCGTTCCAGACGACGACGCCCGGTCTCGGTGGCAGGCTGTCGTCGGGGTCGCCAACCGCGCTTTCCAAGAGTCCGACGGCCGCCTGCTGTGGGTCCAGGATGGCCGCCGCGCGACCGATACCGGACAGATCGACCGGGCCGACCACGGCACTGCCGCCGCGGGAACGAACGAATGTCACCGCCTTCGACACGTCGTCGACCGATACGTAACCGAGCCACCGTGTGTAGTCCGCCTGCGCCGGGTCGTCCATTTCGACCATTCCCGCCACCAGGCGGTTACCCGCAAAAATCAGGGTGTAAGGCCTGCCGCCCGGTCCGGTCGTATCCTCATAAGACCAGCCCAGCACTTCCCGGTAGAAGCGCTTGGACTGGGCGACATCGTCGGTGATGAGGTCGTGCCAGATGAACTTGCCGGTCAGTGAGTCCTTAGACAGTGGGATACCGCTCAGACGATCTTCGAGCGGCGCCGAACATGCGCTCAGCACCATCAGCAGCGCAGAAAACCAGGCGGGCGCCATCAGAATCCGGAAATTTTTCATGTTGTCTTCCACCAGGGGCAATGGGCCCGGGGCCGCTTATTCTGCCACGAAAAAAACTCGAGCCAAAATAATAGGCGCCGCACAGAGTGTGCGGCGCCTAGCCGTCGCCGGCAAACGATTGAAGCCAATTGCCGGCTGCGAGGAGATCGTTACGGGTTCTCTCTCCCGCCCAAAGGGATCCAACCTGGAAGAAAGTAGCACAGCCCTGATTAGTGGATTCTGAAATTCAACATTATTTGCAGTTAAGGCAGGCATGCGCCCGAACGTTACTCAACACCGGGTAGCCGCTTGCGCCACTTACTCGCGGGATTCGCCAAAAATTCATCCACAGGTCGCTTGAAAACCACGCTGCAGCAGGAGTTTCACGGGTGGCACGCTATTTGCATACTATCTTCTGTAGGCAAGCAGGAGGTACGTATCAGATGGGTAACGGTTATTGTGGAAACGTCATCGCGGCACTGGCCAGCTTTTTCATCCCCGGGCTCGGGCAGTTGCTCCAGGGCCGCTGGCTTCGTGCCGGCGTGATGTTTGTGCTCACTGCAGTGCTTTGGCTGATCCTGATGGGCTGGATTATTCACCTGTGGTCAATCGTAGACGCCGCGGTCTACAGGCCGCAGCAGGACTACCGCGACTACGGCTACGACCGCTATCGGGATTTCGGTTACGGCTCACGCGGGCGCCGCGCCTATTGATCCAACCCGCCCGCCACGGACCCGCGGCGGGCAGTTTAACGGCATGACGGGATGTGGGATGATCGAGGCCACTCGTCTTTCCTTCAGGGCATCCCATGTTCAGAATTGTTCTCGTTTTATTGCTGCTTTTGTCGACCTCGGCGTCCCTTTGCGCTGAAGACATCACGCTAACAGGCATACTGACCGACGAGGCCGGTACACCGCTTGCCGGGGCCCGCATCGACATCAACGGAACACAGGTTCAAACGGACGAAACCGGACGCTATTCCGCGCAAGTCCCGCCAGCCGATGCCTATCGCCTGCGCTTCGAGGCCGAAGGTCATTACCCTTCGATCCACAGTTTCAGCCCGCTGGACCTGGCCTGGCTCAAACAAGACGGGGCCAGCGCGTTGCCGGCGGTGACCATGGTCGAACGGCGGCCCGGACGGGTGATGCTGACTTTCGGCGGCGACGCCATGATGGGGCGTCGCTTTTCAAACCCCTACCCGGGAGACCCGGTCCTTATTCGCAAGGGCCATGAAGCCGAGGATACGAAAGCGCTGCTTCGCCACGTCAAGCCGTACCTCGAAATCGCCGACCTGTCGTCGGTCAACCTGGAAAGCCAGGTGATGAACGAGCGGCCGGAAAACAAGGCGCCGAAGTCCTACGTGTTTTACACGCCGCCCGAAGCCGTGGCTGCGCTGCGCGATGCCGGGGTCGATTACGTCACGCTGGGTAACAACCACAGTAACGATTACCTCGAAGAGGGCCTCGCCTCGACGCTCCAAGCGCTGGAACGCGCCGGCCTGCCGCACTCGGGAGCAGGCCTCGACGAGGCCGGAGCACTCGCGCCCTATCGCACCCGGGTCAACGATGCACCTTTCAGTTTCCTCGGTTACGTTGGCTGGGCGGGCAATTTTTCGCCCAACCAGGTCGCCGAGGGCAGGGAGAAAGGCGGTGCGGCGTTGGGCACAACGCGCAATATTGAACGGACCGTGGAACGGGAACTGCAGTCCGGCTTCATGCCGATTATCCAATACCACGGCAGCCGCGAGTATACCGAGGAACCCACCCTGGTCACCGAGACGCGCCTCAAGCAGGGCATCGACCGCGGCGCGGTTTTGGCCATCGCCCACCATCCGCACGTGGTCCAGGGTTTCGAAATCTACAACGGGCGCCTGATCGCCTATTCGATGGGCAATTTCATTTTCGACCAATACCACTACGCCACCCGGTTCAGCTATTTGGTCCACGTTTGGATGGACGGTGACAGCCTGCACCGGGCCGAGGTCTTGCCCATTCACCTGCAGGGCTACATCCCGATGCCGGCGACCGATTCCGTGCGTCGAGGGGTGCTGCAACGGACTTCTGAACTATCGGCACGGCGCGGTATCCGGATGGGCGTATCGGGCGCTCACGGCGTGATCGAACCGGGTTTGACAATGCCTGCTCCGCCCGGATCGACGCTCACCGTCGGCCCGGACGAGGTGCTGGTTTCCCTGCACAACCGGCCATGGAACGAACCGGTACCCGCGATCGATACCGATGGCAACGCCGTTCGGGTGCGTCTTGGGCAAAACCTGCTGCCCATGGGCCACATGGAAAACCACCACCGCCATGGAGCGCCCGATCGTAGCTGGATCCAAGACGGTAGCCAGTCGGTGATCCGATCCGCGGACGGCAACCGGTTCATGCAGCTAAGTATTCCGGCGGGCGAATCCCCCGGCCGCGTGGGGATGCGAACCTTCGAATACACTTTCGAGCCGGGAACGCCGACGACCTTCGCCACGCGGGTTCAGGTCGATGCGCCGGCCACCGTCACCGCCTACCAGCAATGGCGCGGACGCAACGACAACCGCATCGAGGCGTTGGCCAATAACCGCTTGCGGCCCATTGGCCGGTTCGAAGTGACACCCGGCGAGTGGCAGGAGTTGCGCTTCGACTTCGACTCGCCCCGGGTCAGCGCGGTTTCCTACCGCGTGGTGTTGCAGGTAACGCCGAACGACCCGGCAAGCGCGCACGAGAGCCGCTTCGATGATTTTTCATTGATCGAATGGTTGACACCGCCCCTCGGCCCGGGCGCGGTTCCGCGGCACCTGGCCGTGGATCGCGCCAGCCACGCCCAGGTCGTGCCTGCGCCCTAGACCCGGAATGACACCTGTCCTGAGCAATACGGGCGCAGCGTTCGGGCTAAAGCACGCTCGACAGGTAGGTGGCGATGCCTTCGAGCAACATCTGCACGGCAAGGGCGATCAGCAACATGCCCATCAATCGCTCCATGGCGATCAGGCCGCGGCGCCCGAGAAACCGCTTCAGGCCGTTGGCGGAGACCAGGATCAGGGACGACAGCAACCAGGCCGCGATCAGCGCCAGAACCCACTCCCACATGCGGTCGGGGTTGTCGCTGGAGAGCAGCATCACGACCGCCATCGCGGAGGGGCCGGCCACCATGGGGATCGCCAGCGGCACCAACAGCGGCTCGCCCTGCAATTCATCGCTGGCCCAGGCGGCGCGGCGCACGGGAAACACCATCTTGAGCGCAATCAGGAACAGGATGATGCCGCCGGCGATGCGGATCGAGTGCTCGCTGAGCTGAAGAAAGCCGATGAAGTACTGGCCGAAAAACAGCAGGAACAGCAGCACGAAAAAAGCCAGAACCAGTTCGCGAAGCAGCACACGGGTGCGCCGCTCGGGCGCCACGTCCTCGAGAACGGAGAGGAAAACCGGAATGTTGCCCAACGGGTCCATCACGAGGAACAGCAGGGTTGCGGCCGAAATGATTTCCATCACCGGGTGCCTCTGAGTCGCTTATCGGTTTATGAGAATCCAGGCAGTATGATAGCGAAATGACCGAGTTCAAACCCGACCCGTTGTTCGAGCGCCTGGCCAAGGGCCGCCTGCTGTTAACGGGCAACAGCCGGCTGGCGCGGGTGCTCGGTGGCCAGTACAACCGCTGGCGCCAGGCCAGGGGCGACCGGCAGTGGCCGTCCCCGCCAATCCGTTCCTGGAATGCCTGGGTCTCCGAGCTGTGGGACGAGTCGGTCCTGCACGGCCTCATCGACTCGCACGGGGCGGTCCCCGTCCGGCAACAGCTCCTGGCCTTGTGGGAAACCGTACTGGCTGAAGATCCGCTGGCACGCACGCTGGTTCGACCCGAGTCGTTAGCCGGCCCGCTGGCCGACACGCGCGCCCTGGTGGTCGAATGGCAGGTAGAGCTCGGTCATCCGGCCTGGCACGCGAGCGGCGGCAACGAGAACTGCGCCGCCTTTTTGGGCTGGAACCGGGCGTTCGAATCGCTGTGCCGCGCGCGGCGCTGGACACCACCCGAAGACCGGCTGCCTGCATTGACGCGCGCGCTAAGCGAGGCCGCGGACACCCACCAGCAGGCGAACCGCGCCATCGCCATCCCCAGCCTGGACCTCCTGGGCTTCGACGAATTGAGCCCCGCACAGGAAGCACTCATGGCCGCGCTGGCGGCCACGGGCACCGTCATCACCCGGGTCGAACTGCCGCCTTGCGAAGGCGAAGGGGCGCTCTGGAGGGCCGCCGACCACCGCGATGAACTGCAGAAAATGGCGCGTTGGGTCCGCCACTGCCACGAGCGGGACCCACAGGCAAGCATTGCCGTAGTGGTTCCCGACCTGGCCGACCGGCGGTCAGAAGTCGAACGGCAACTGCGGGCCGTTCTGGCGCCGGGCGGCGGCATCGGCGGCCACGCGCCGTGGAACATCTCCTACGGTGAACCGCTCGGGCGGGTGCCGGCGGTCGGCGCCGCTTTTGACCTATTGCGTATCGCGGGCGGTTCCCGTGTCGACATTCGGGACGTGGGTCGCGTGCTGCGCAGCCCCTGGATCCGTGGCGGCCGACACGAGCGCGGCAGCCGTGGGTTGCTGGAAAAGTACTTGCGCGAAGAATACCCGCGTCAGTTCCGTCTCGGTGAGTTGCGCTATCGGGCCAGCGAACGCGGTGGGCGCAACCGACGCGATCCGGACGCACCCAATCCCCTGTTCAGCCCGGAAATGGAGCGCATAGCGCAACACCTCATTCGCTTCCGACAAGAACTCGAACCGCGCGCTCCCTCGGCCTGGGCCCGTGCATTCGACCGACTGCTCGCCGCCTGCGGCTGGCCTCATGGCGACGGTGACGCGCCCGGCGAAGACCACGATCGGGATTGGCAGGCATTCCAGGCATGGCAGGATGCGCTGCGTGAACTCGCCTCGCTGGATGCCGTCCATCGCACGATCACCTACCACGCCGCCGTTTCGCGGCTGCAACGGGTGTGCGCCGAGACCGTCTTTCAGCCACGCACTTCGCCGTCGAAGATCCAGGTCCTGGGTCTGTACGAAATCATCGGCCTGCGCTTCGACCACCTCTGGGTGCTGGGGCTGCACAACGACAATTGGCCGCCGCCGGCGAAAGGCAACCCGTTCATACCCGCTGCCCTGCAATTGGCGGGCGGACTTCCCCATTCCGGCCCGCAGCGTGAGCTCGAAGTCGCCCGCACGATCACCGCGCGGCTGCTGGAAACCGCGCCCGACGTCCGGTTCAGTTATCCCGGCATGGTCGACGGCGAGGACACCATGGCCAGCCCCTTGCTGATAGCGAACGGCATGGAGAGCCTTGAGAGCCCGCCTCAATGGACCGGAGAAACCTGGCCCGAGGCGATGCGAAGCCGCCTGCAGCCTGCTATCGAACCCCTGCTTCCACCCGGCCCGATGCAAGGTGAAACCGCGCGTGGCGGTACGTCCATCCTGAGGAACCAGGCCGCCTGCCCGTTTCGCGCTTTCGCGGTGAACCGCCTGGGTGCAGAGGGCCTGGAAACGCCCGCCGATGGCATCACCGCGCGGCTGCACGGCAGCCTGGTGCATCGGGTGCTCGAGGTTCTCTGGCGCCAATTGCAGCATCGTGACGCCTTGCTCGCACTCGATGACGAGGCCCTGCAGGCGCAGCTTCGCGACGTTACGGAGACCGTGCTCGATGACCGCCGGGACATGGACGCCCGGCCCGCCTTTCGACGCGTGGAGGTGGACCGCATCGTGCAACTCGCATCGGACTACCTGGCGGCTGAAAAGGCGCGCGGGCCGTTCGAGGTGCGCGGCTTCGAGGAGGAAATCGAGTACGAGATCGAGGGACAGCGCATTCGCCTGGTGATCGACCGGATCGACCGCCTGCCGGATGGTCAGGAAGTCATCATCGATTACAAGACCGGCAAAGTGAAACCGGACCGCTGGTTCGGCGATCCGCCGGAAGAGCCGCAGCTCCCGCTCTATGCCATCAGCGCGTCAAATCCACCGGCTGCCGTGGTTTACGCCATTCTTCGGGAGGACGGCTGCCTGTTCAGCGGCATCGTGCGCCGCGAAGGCCTGTTCCCGGGCCTGCCCCGTTCCGGCAAAAGCAACGAGCACCTGGCCGAGGCGGGGCAGAACCTGGCCGAAACGACCGCGCACTGGAAATCTCTACTGCACCGGCTGATGGCCGACTTCCTGGCCGGCGCAGCGCCTATTCAGCCTTTGCGGGGCAGGACGAGCTGCAAGAACGTCTACTGCGATCTGCAACCCCTGTGCCGGATCGACGAGTTGGAACGTCTCCAGTCTCTCGAAGGAGGCGGCCCATGACGCGGCCAGCGGACTGGAAAGCACGCGAATCGGCACTGCAAGCGGAGGCGTCTTTCATCGTGCAGGCGCCGGCGGGTTCCGGAAAAACCGAGCTGCTGACCCAGCGGATGCTGGTGCTGCTGGCCCGTGTTGAGCAGCCCGAGGAAGTCGTTGCCATTACATTCACTCGCAAGGCCGCGGCTGAAATGGCACACCGGCTGCTGGAACAGCTCAACGCGGCGGCCCGGGATTCCGACGAGTCGATGCTCAAGCCCCACGAGTTGCACAGCCGCGAACTGGCCCGTGCGGTGCTCGAAAACGACCGGCGATACGGCTGGCGCCTGCTCGAGCAACCCAGCCGGCTCCGGGTGCGCACCATCGACAGTCTGTGCGGTGAGTTGGCACGCCAACTGCCGCTGCTGTCCGGGCTGGGCGGCGGCCAGCAGCTGAGCGACCACCCGGCAGAGCTGTATCGCCAGGCCGCCGTGCGAACGCTATCCGCCATCGAGGACAGCGGCGACGAGCTGCAGTCGGACGTCGAGCGCGTGCTGGGACGTTACGCCAACCAGTACGACCGCCTGGTCGGTCTGATCACCCACATGTTGGGCAGCCGAGATCAATGGCTCGAATTTCTGCTAGAAGCCTCCCGCGGCGGCCTTGACCGCAGGGCTCTGGAGCAGGCGTTGGCTTGCCTGGTCGGCGCTGAGCTCGCACACACGCGCGCGATGATGCCCGGATGGGTGTGGCAGGAACTGCCCCGGTTTCTGTTTTTCAACAAGGAACACGAACCCGCGGACGGGGACGAACTTCGCGCGCTGCTGGACCAGTGCGAAAAGGAAGGGACACTCGATATTCCGACCACCCCGGACGCCCTGCGGCACTGGGTGACACTGATCAGCCGGATGTTGACCCAGTCTGGATCCTGGCTCTCGGGGCTGAACTCCAAGCTTGGTTTTCCACCCCAATCGAGCGCCTCGGCCGACGACAAGTTGCGCTTTCAGGCGTACAAAAACGACTACAAGGCCTTGCTCGACCGCTTACGGCCTGACGATGCGCTGGCAGCGCAACTCAAGCGGGTTCGTTATTTGCCCGAGCCGCGTTATGACGACGAGGCCTGGGCCGCGCTCGAATCGCTGATCCGCATCCTGCTGCGGGCCGCGCAGGAATGGCAGGTCGTGATGGCGGAAACCGGTGGTGCGGACTTCATCGAGATCGCCAGCCGTGCCATCCAGGCCCTCGACGATGGCGGCGCCCCCAGTGACCTGGCGCTGCGGCTGGACTATCGGATTGGCCATCTGCTGGTCGATGAATTCCAGGACACCTCGCACAACCAGGTCCGCCTGCTGCAGCAGCTGACCGCAGGCTGGTCCCGGGGTGACGGCCACAGCCTGTTTCTCGTCGGCGACCCGATGCAGTCGATATATCGCTTCCGTAAAGCCGAGGTCAGCCTGTTCATACAGGCGTTCGAGGGCCGCCTGTTCGACCAACTGGGCCTGCAGCCCCTGCGTCTGAGCGTCAATTTTCGCTCCACGGCCCCGGTCGTGGACTGGGTGAACGCGGTCTTCCCGCAGGTCATGCCCGAGGAGAGCGACACGATCACAGGGGCCGTGAGCTACAGCCCGTCCGACACCGCCCCGGGGGCGCCAGCTGGCGGCTCGGTTGAACTCAATCTCACTGCGGTGCGCGACGATGTTCTCGAGGCGGAAGAGGTGGCGAGGATCATCGCGCAACGGGCTGCCGGCGAACGCCTCGCGGTGCTGCTTCGGTCACGCCCGCAGGCCCGGCAGATCGTGAGATTGCTCGACCGGCTGAAACAGAACGATTCCCGCTTTCGCTACCGCGCAATCGATTTCAATCTCCTGGGCGAGACACCACTGGTTCGCGACCTCGTTTCGCTGACGATGGCCGCCCTGCAGCCTGCTGACAGGCTCGCCTGGCTGGCGGTCTTGCGAGGCCCGTTCGTCGGTCTTGACCTCGCGGACCTCGACCGCTTGGCAGATGGCCGTGAAAACGCGGTGCTTCCCGACGCCATCGAGGCCTGGCTCGACGGCGGCGACCCCGTGCTGAGCAAGGACGGCGAAGCGCGAATGCAGCGGGTGGCACCGGTGCTGTCCAGGACCCTCGCGTTGCGGGGCCGCCGCTCCCTTCGCGAACTGGTGGAAGCCACCTGGGTTTGCCTGGGAGGGCCGGCCTGCGTGGACAACGCCAGTGAACTAACCGATGCCGCGCGCTATTTCGAACTGGTCGAAGCGCTCGAAGCCGAGGGCATTCCCGTCGACCGGGACAGCCTGGGCCAGCGGCTGGCCGACCTGTACGCAGAGCCCGATGCCGAGGCTGACGGCAGCGTGCAGCTGATGACCATCTATGCCGCCAAGGGCCTTGAGTTCGACACCGTCGTGCTGCCTGCCCTGAACCGCCAGACGCGCGGTTCGGACACCCGGCTACTGTACTGGTTCGAACTGGCTGATACCGACCAGGTAGTGATGTGCCCAATGCGGGACGAGCGGGAAAAACGGGCCCAGGGCGGATTGGTGCGTTATATCAGCGACGTCGAATCGCGTCGCCAGGCAATGGAAACCGCACGACTGCTGTATGTAGCCGCAACACGCGCCGTTCGCCAACTCCACCTGCTCGCCGCCATACCGCCGGATGCCGGCGGTAACGTCCGGCCGCTAGGCAATACCCTGGCGGCCATGCTGTGGCCGGCGATCGGCTTGGAGCAGGCTCCCCTGATTCTGCAAGCGGCAGAAAACGCAGCGGAGCCGGCCGGTTCGCAGGCACCCGAGCCACTGCCGCAGGTTTACCGTCGACTCCCCTCGGACACCGTCGTGCCCGCACCGCCCGCCGGGCTCACCGTGGCCCCGGCAGACAGTGCTGAACCGTCACCCTACGTGGAGTACCGCTGGGCCGGGGAAGCGGCCCGGCTGACCGGCAACCTGGTCCACCGCCTGTTGCAGGACATTGCCGAGCAGGGCGCCGACAAGTGGCAGGCGGCCGGAGGCTTTACCGCCGCGGAAGAATGGTGCTATCGGCAGTTGCGGTCAGGCGGGGTGGTCGGCGAGCAGGCGCAGAACATCGTTCGCCAGGCCGAACAGGCCACGCGGCAATGCCTGGCGTCCGAGCGCGGCCGCTGGATTCTTGAGAATCACGCGGAGAGCGCCTGCGAGGCAGCGATCACGGCGCTGATCGGCGAACACCCGGTGAACCTGGTTCTGGACCGCACCTTCGTTGTCGACGGTGAGCGCTGGATCGTCGATTACAAGAGTGGCGAGCATGCCGGGGGTGACCTGGAAGGCTTCCTGGAGAGCGAAGCGGAACGCTACCGCGAACAACTCGGGCGCTATCGGCGCGCGCTGGCGCTCAGCGAGGACAGGCCCATCCGCACCGCGCTTTACTTTCCGCTGCTCGACCGCTGGGTGGAAGTGTAGGAAGCAGGGGCCGGCGGGTTAGCGCAACTGGCTGTCCTTGCTTCCCCGTCGATTGTAGCCGGCCGATGCGGCCTGCTCGCGGTCCACGGTTTCCTGGCAGGCGACGCATAACCTCACGCCCGGTACCGCTTCCCGCCGGGCCTTGGGGATATCGGCACCGCATTCCTCGCAATGGCGCAGGCTTTTCCCGCAGGGTAACTTGCTGCGCGCGCGGTTGATTCCGTCCTCGACGCTGGCGTCGATTTGTTCCTGCACGGCCCCGTCTTTTGCAAATCCACCTGCCATATCCGGTTTCCGAATGTTTAGAAAAATCGTCTCACTTCCCGCCGACGAATGAGTCTCGCTTCCCTGCTCCCACGCGCTATACGGCATTCCAGGAGCGCTTCTTCGCCTGCGCCCCCCCTCAATGATGGCGGGTTCACGCCGGGGCGTCAAAGCCCGCTCAGGGTTCGATCGGCGGCGGCTCCAGGGAGGAGGGCGGCGTGATCGGCCGCGGCGGCCGGATCCAGTCTCCCGCCCCGGGTGGCCGGGCGATGGGTGGACGCGGCTGAGGCCAGGGCGGTCGCAGCCAGGGCCGCCGGTAAATCGGAAATCCGACGTACTCGGGTTCCGATCTCACGATCACCGTGGATGGCTGCCGACGCTTGCGTTCGAGCGTCTCGGCCCGTTTCGCGGCCATTTCCTCGCGTAAGGCCTGCATCCGCTCGGCCTGCTCGGCCACCCGGTAAATATCGGCTTCCGGATCGTAGTCGCTGGGCCGGTCGTCCTCGATCGACAATGCCTCGACCTCGGTATCCGGCGCCAGGGGCCGTGTCTGGCTGAAATGCACCACGCCCTCGTCGTCGACCCAGCGGTAGATCTCGGTTCCCACAGCAAGCGCAGGAACAAAAGCGAGGACGAACGCGAGAGCCGCACGGTTAAGGCAATACCCAAGCATCCCGATAGTATAGCCCCCGCCATGTCCTGACCCGAGCGGCAGCGTCGGCCCACTTGGTTCAATCTTCGGTAGAATACCCGGCGAATCGCTTGCCAACGGAAAACCGCTGACCATGAAAATCGCAGTCGCCTCGCACAATCCCGTCAAGCTCGGCGCCGCGCGCCGCGCGTTCGAGAGCTGTTTCGCCGGCGCAGCGGTCGAAATCGTTCCGGTCGCCGGCGAATCGGACGTGGGGGCGCAGCCGTTCTCGGACGAGGACACCCGCCACGGCGCCATCAACCGTGCGCACAACGCCGGTGAAAACGCTCCCGAGGCAAGCTACTGGGTAGGTATCGAGGGTGGTGTGGACACCTTCAACGGCCAATTGATGACCTTTGCCTGGATGGCCGTGCTGGGACCCGACGGGCGCACCGGGGTCGCCCGTTCGCTTAGCCTGCCGTTGCCACCCGCCGTCAAACAACTGGTGGAAGAGGGGCTGGAGCTGGGCGAGGCGAACGACCGCGTTTTCTCGACCGCCAACAGCAAGCAGGCCGGGGGAGCCTTTGGCCTGCTGACCGGGGAACGCTTCACGCGCGAGGGCGTCTACACCGACGCCCTGATTATTGCCTTGCTGCCCTTCACCAATCCTGTCTACTTGGAGTCCTGATGATCAAAACCGGGATGCTGCGGCCAATGAACGTTTCCAAGTACCTGCTGCGTTTTCTGTTGCCCGGGCTCGTATTGCTCCTGGCGTCGCAATCGCTGGTCGCCTCGCGTTTCTCGGGACTCGAGGGAAGCCCCAAGCTGCGCTCTGCCTCGGCCATGATCGTTGCCGAAGACGGCAGTGTGATTTACGGCAAGGATGAACATACCGTGCGCCCGATCGCGTCCATCACCAAGCTGATGACCGCCATGGTCATCCTCGATTCGGGTGTCGACCTGCAGGAACGAATCACCGTCACCAAGGACGACCGCGACCTCGTCCAGCTGACCGGGTCACGACTCGAATACGGTGCGAGACTGCCCCGTGAGCAGATGATCATGCTGTCGGTGATGGCCTCGGAAAACCGTGCCGCAACCGCTCTTGGAAGGACCTTTCCCGGCGGGCTTGACGCCTTCGTCAGGCAAATGAACGCCAAGGCACGGGCACTGGGCATGGCCCAAACCCGCTTCGCCGACCCGGCCGGCCTGCGCGTCGAAAACCAGTCGACGGCCGCCGACTTGGCCCTGATGGCCGATGCCGCCCTGGAATACCCGTTGATTCGAAAAGCGAGCACCACCACCCGCTACGAAGTTCGACCCTACAAGGGGCGGGGCCCGCTGACCTACGGCAACACCAACCGTCTGCTCAAGAATGCCAGCTGGGATATCGATCTGAGCAAGACCGGCTATATCAACGAGGCCGGGCGCTGCCTGGTCATGCAGGCGACGATCGAGGGCGAACGGATCGCCATCGTGTTGCTGGACTCTTTCGGGAAACTGACGCCTTTTGGCGATTCCAACCGCCTGCGCAAGTGGCTGCTGGCCGGCGACCGATGACCCGGATTCCGAGCCGACAATAGGGGTTGACCATGCAGCGAATTTCACTGGGCAAAAGCGACTTAAGCAGTTCGCGTCTCGTTTACGGCTGCATGCGGATCGCCGGCGACAACTCACCCGAGGATCGCGAGCGGGGTAAAGCCGCGCTCCGTGCGGCACTCGAGGCCGGCTACAACCAGTTCGACCACGCCGACATCTACGGCGGGGGCGCGTGCGAAACCCTGTTCGGGGAAGTGTTGCGGGAGTCACCGGGCCTGCGCGAGGACCTGATCCTGACCGGCAAGTGCGGTATCCGTGAAAGCGGCCAACCCGAGGCCGGCGACCCGAAACGGTATGACTTTTCCTACCAGTACATCGTGGACAGCGTGGAGGCCTCGCTGGCGCGGCTCGGCACCGAGTACTTCGACCTCCTTCTGCTGCATCGTCCGGATTTCCTTTTCGGCGCCGCGGAGGTCGCCACCGCGTTTGAAACCCTTTACGAGAACGGCCGAGTCAGGCACTTTGGCGTCAGTAACTTCCGGACCTCCCAGGTCAAGCTGTTGCAGTCGCAGCTGAGCCGTCCGCTGCTGGTCAACCAGGTGGAGATCAACCTGCACAACATCGGGGCACTGACCGACGGCACGCTGGACCAATGCCAGCGACGTAAGATCACGCCGCAAGCCTGGTGCCCGCTGGGGGCCGTTGCCTACCCGGCATGGGGCAACACATTCACAGTGGAGGACGAACAACGTATCGAGGTGGAACTGCAGCGTCAGAGCGAGTGTTACGAGGCGGAGGCCTGGCAGGTCGCACTGGCCTGGCTGCTTCGCCACCCGGCCGGCATTCAGCCGATTATCGGCTCGACCACGCCAAGTCGCATACGGGCGGCCACACACGCGCTCTCGCTCAACTATCGAAGGGAAGACTGGTACCGACTGCTCGAAGCCCGCAACGGCCAGCCCGTCGCGTAAAGCTGGGTTAGCCGTCCGGACAGGGCGACGGGCTGCAGACACTGACGCTGTCCGAATTCGCCACCAGCGCAACGAGTGCGATTGCACCCAATATGCCCAGTATCCAGTTGGCGGTCGTTTCGCGCGTATTCGAATGAGGGTCCTCGACTTTCAGGCTCTTCATCTGCGCATAGCGAAAGAATTCATCGCCGTTGCCGATTCCCGTCTGGTCCATCTCGGTAACCCGAAATTTGACGGTACGGTTATCCAGCGTTTCGACCTTTACCAGCCGGCCATACTCCACGCCCCGCGCATTGGAGGTCTGAACGGCACGCTGCAAGTCGACGGTGCGCATCGACGAGCATGCCGCCAGGTTGAGCAGCAACAGGCACAGTAAGTAGCGCGCGAGGAATCGGGACATGCGCAGCATGTTAGTCGCAGTGGGGCTCGTAAGGCTACCAGGCCTCGAAGAATCCGCCGTCGGCAAAATCCCATATCAGGTACACGTAGGCCCGCCAGTCATAGCGATCGCGCTCGTTCAGCGGAATCTCTGCACCCACGTTGACGGCGACGTGGCCACGCTTCGAGATACCGATACGCACCTGCGGTAAAACGGAGAACTGCACTGCATCCACTTTTGCCGGGCCCGTACCACGTTCGAACGGCACCTCGGCAATGAACTCCAGGCCGGGGAAGACACTGCGCGGCCAGGGCGTGTGCACCCAGTGCACGATGCCGGCGAACTCCGCGCTGCTGTGGTCGGAGTCTTCCAGGTCCAGCTTCAGCCGCGCACTACCCTGGAAAGTCCACTCATCGTTGATGATCTTTCCCATCGCCAGATACGGCAGAAATTCCCATGGCTCGTCGCTGTTCAGGGGAACGCCGACCTGCGCGGCCACGGTGTAAATCGACCCTTTGCGCTTGTCGTGGCTCAGGACGTACTTGAAACCGGGTTCGAAATGACCGAATTCGGCGTCGTCGCCTTTAACTGTGTGCGTGGCCTCGAGGATGCCCTGCCAGCGCTGGCCCAGGCGAAACTCGTATTCCAGGGTATTTTTCCAGGCGTTGTCGCCTTCCTGGTCGGTGTAGCGCTGCTTCCACACCCACTCGTCCTCGGGGAAGGCTTTCTTGGTCCTGATCGGAAGGAACAGGTTGAGCGCGCCGTCGGGATAGTCGTGCTCACCGCCCAGCGTCTTGATATGCGCCAGCACGTTCTCGATGTCCTCATCGCTGAGCGTTCCGCCAAACGCCGGCATCACCTCGGAAAAGCCGAGCGCGGCGCCACCGTGGGTCACCACCAGCGTCCATTCGCCCTCGCCCTCACGGCTGTTGAACAGGGCGTCGGAGAAATCAGCCGGCACTACGCCGAGACCTTTGACCAGGGGTGAATCCGGGTCCGACCAGCCCGCGGGCCCATGACAGGTGGCGCAATTCGCCGCGTACACCTCGGCACCGCGCTCCAGGTTGGCAGCCGTGGCTACGATGGGCAGCAATCCCAATGAGACGAGCAGACACAGGAGCAGCGAGCGGATTGGCGCAGAATTCATAACGTTCCCCGTTTTTTCTGGCGAATGTGGTTCTGCTTCGATCTTAGGGGAGCGAACAGCCGCGGAAACTGACACGGCTCAACTAATTGAGGCAGTCGGACAAGAAAATCGCGCCCAAGCTTACGATTGGCTTAATGAATTACCCGCCAAGGACTGACTCGACGAAAGGCCTGACTCTGGCGCGGACCCGCGCCACGGCCGGCAACTCTTCAATACGGGCATACCAGGCCTGGAGACGCGGATACGCCGCAAGATCAAACCCCACCTGCGGCGCTTGCTCGAGGTAAGCCAGCGCCCAGGGTTCGGCAATGGACAAGGTCTCGTTGACCAGCCAGTTGCGGCTCTCTAGGTGGCGCTCGACTGCTTTCAGTTGCGCCGTGGCGAACCGCTCGGATTCCTCACAGCGGTCCGTATTGGTCTCCCCGAGGCCTGCCGCCGGCTTCATGATTTTTTCGAAATAGAGGTCGGTCAACCAACGGCCCGGGTGGCAGGTGAAAAAAGTCATCCACTGGTCGACGCGTGCCCGATCCAGCTTGTCCGCCGGGTACAGCGGCGATTGCGCCACGCCGGCCACGTAGCGGCAGATGGCGCCAGACTCGAACAGGCAGGCACCGTCGTGCTCGAGCACCGGCACCTTGCCCACCGGCGTCATCGCGCGGAACGCCTCGCTGCGGTTTTCGCCCTTGGTCAGGTCGACGAACCGGAACTTATAGTCAACGCCTAGTTGTTCCAACACGTACAATGTTTTCAACGTATTCTGGGTGAAAAATCCATGCAGAACGAACATCGGCCTCTCCTAGTTGTAGTGCACGGCCAGCCAGACCGTTTCGGTGTTTTCCAGGGTCCAGTCCACGCGGTGTCGGCGGCGGGCCGGGATGATCCGCCAGTCTCCGGGTGTCAGTTCATCGGTGCCGCCATCCTGGTAGGTAAGTCTGGCGGCGCCTCGCAAGAGGATCACGAACTCGTCCCGTGACTGGTCGAACCATTCAGCGGCGGGCGTGGCGTGGCCCGGGGAAACGATTCGCTCGACCCGGACCGCACCGGAGTCCACCAGCGCTTCGATGAACTCTTCCGCCTGAATGTCGGGGATGTCACTGAACAGGTTGTTCATGACACAATTATCACCCTCCCGACCCGGCACCACAAACCGGCATACGAATACTGAACTGGGGAATTCATGTCTGACAAAAAGCAAAGATCGGCCGAAGCGCTTTCCGCACGGTTTCCCGACACCTACTTGCTCGTCGCGATGGTGGGGCTGCTCGTATTTGTACTGAGCTTCCTGATCACACCGGGGCAGTTTGAATTGGAAACGACCGCAGGCAGCAACGGAACGGTCAAGCAGTTGGTTGACCCCGAGACGTTTGCATTCACGGATCAACCCCGATCCGCGGCGCTCTTCAGCAACGAAGAGCAGCGGCCCGGGCTGCTAAATGCGCTTTACGAGGGATTGGTTTCCGGCTCGAGGTCGGGCGGCGCCGTCGGCATCATCGCCCTGCTGTTACTGACCGGCGGCGCCTTCGGCATCGTCATGGCTACCGGGTCCATCGACCGCGGACTGCGCCGGCTGATTTCCAGCGAGGCCCACGACGCCCGGCTTTTGCTGGCCGCCCTGTTCTTGGTCTTCTCGCTGGGCGGCGCCGTTTTCGGCATGGGCGAGGAGTTGGTGCCCTTCGTGCTGATGCTCGTCCCGGTCATGGCAAGGCTCGGATACGACCGGGTGACTGTTCTGTTGGTCACGCTGGCCGCCACCCAGATCGGATTCGCGACGTCCTGGATGAACCCCTTCAGCGTGGCGGTCGCGCAGGGAATTGCCGGCTTGCCCTTGCTCAGCGGCATGGAATTCCGCATTGCAATGTGGGCCGTGTTCACCCTGTTTGGCATCGCGTTCACCTCATGGTACGCGCAACGCCACCGTGCCCCGGTGGGTGAACCGGGTGACGTGGCCTCCTTCGACACGCCTTCACTGGGCCCCGGGGACTGGCTGGTACTTCTCGCATTGGCCGCAACGGTGGCGTGGATCGTCTGGGGGGTCGTTTTTTCCGGCTACTACCTGCCGGAAATCGCCACGCAGTTCGTGGCGCTGGGAATCGCCTGCGCCCTGATCGGGCGGGTTTTCAGCCTGAACGGCATGACGGGGAATTCGGCCACCGAAGCGTTTCGCCAGGGCGCGCAGGCAATGGTTCCGGCGGCGCTGATTATCGGCTTCGCCCGTGGCATCGTTTACCTGATGGGAGGCGATGACCCAACGCAGCCCAGCCTGCTCAACAGCTTGCTCTTTTTCGGCAGCGAGTCATTGGCCGGCCTGCCGGCCTGGCTGGCATCGTGGCTGATGTTAATGGGACAGGGCACGTTCAATTTCTTCGTCACCTCGGGGTCGGGCCAAGCGGCCTTGACGATGCCCATCATGGCGCCGCTGTCCGACCTGATCGGCGTGACGCGCCAGATTGCCGTGCTGGCGTTTCAGCTGGGCGATGGATTGACCAATTTGGTGGTCCCGACCTCGGCCGTGTTGATGGCCTGCCTGGGAGCGGCAAAAGTGGAATGGCTGACCTGGGTCCGGGCGATCGCCGTATTTTTTCTCGCGCTGATGGCACTGGCCAGCCTGTTCGTGATTGGAGCCTCCCTGCTCGGATTCAGCTAGCCCGGTCGCGTCGGCTTATGGCGGTCCGCACGCCCGAACGTCGAAGCACAACTCTTCGCCGTTCAGCGGAATTCGTCCGTCCTTGCCGAAAATACCCGACATTCTCAGATTGGCGATATCGACGGCCTTGCCCGACACCGTGACCAGAGTCACGTGGTCGATGGCCAGGTCCTTGGCGGGGTTCTGCACGCCCCCCGTGGTGCCGAGACGGATGTAGTCGCGGCCGTTGCGGCGCTGGTGCAGGTAGGAATGCTCGTGGCCATAGAATACCGTATAGGGGCGTCCTGAAAGGGCCTGCTCGAGGCGGGCGAACTGCGCCTCGCCCTCGCGCTCCCATACCGGCTTGTGCAGCACAACGAAGGTGTGGCGAACATCAGGGTATTCGGCCAGCACGTCGAGGAAATAGTCTGCCTGGCCCTCGCCCACGCGACCGAAACGTCGCTCTGCAGACTGGCCGTAAGCGGTTTCCATGAACACGCCCCAGCCGTCTTGCTTGACGGCGGCCAGGGCTTCGTCACGAATTTCGTGCAGCGCCCACTGGCCGGCCGCACTACTGTCCTCGGTGTCGAGCACCAGGAACAGGGCGTCGCGGTACGCGAAATGGTAGTAACGGGCGCCGTAGCGTTGATCGAAAACTTCCCACATCACCGGGT